>NZ_JBFAAX010000430.1:0-4913 GCF_040639995.1 Actinosynnema sp. NPDC023658
TCGGTCGGCGCGGCGGGCAGCCGCGGTCCCGCCGCCAGGACCGCCCGATCGTGCGAGGCGACGGTGGAGGAGGCGGCGCGCAGCCACACCGTCGCGGAGGGCGCCACCGTCACCGGGCGGCCGTGGCACGCGGGCAGCGCCGACCAGGGCAGGCCGGCGAGCCGACCGGTGGGCGCGAGGACCAGGGGCCGGTCGTCGAGCCGCCGACGCAGCGGTTCCAGCAGCCGGTTCTGCAGCAGCCGGGCCGCGTGGTCGGCGCCCGCGCGCACGGCGGTGCGGTCGACGTGGTCGGGCAGGGTCACCAGCCGGTGCAGCGCGAACCGCAGCAGCCGGAGCTCGCGCAGCGCGCCGTCGAGGGGGCCGAGCCGGTGCAGCGAGGCCCGGCCGCCCGCGACCACCACGGCCAGCAACGCGCCCTCGTGGTCGACGTACTCGACCAGCGCGGACGTGCCCAGCGTCCGGGCCAGCTCGCCCACCTCGGGCGGTTTGAACACCGCGCCGCCACCGCCGGCCTGCCGGGTCAGCTCGCGGACCCGCTGCTCGCCGCGCACCTGCCGCTGCCGCAGGGCGGTCGTCGGCCGTCCGGCGGTGGACGCCGCCTCCAGGTCCGCCGTCACGGCCCGCAGCTCGGCCAGCGCGTCGGCCAGCCCGGAGTCCTCCGGCGGCCGGGCGGGCGTCATCCGCAGCGCGCCGGCCCGCCACGCCTCCGCCCAGCTCAGCACCCGTCCCGCCCGGCCGTCCGCGACCGCCGCGCGCAGGCCCTCCAGCGCCAGCGCCCCGCCCTGCGCGCCGCTCAACGCCCGCAGTTCCGTCGCGCCCAGGGACACCCGGTACTCGTCCAGCAGCGCCAGGCCGCGGCGCAGCGCGATCTGCGCGCCACGGGTGTTGCCGAGCAGGTCGCGCCGCAACGCCTCGGCGTACCAGCCCTGCACGCGGTGCGCCGCCGGGCCGCCCCGCCGGGCCGCGCCCGCCCTGGTCAGCTCCGCCACGGCCCGGTTCCGGTCACCGAGGTCGCGGGCCACCAGCGCCGCATCGACCCGCGCCTCCAGGCCGGCCATGCGCCAGCCCAGCGCGTCCAGCCGGGACGCCACCCGGGTCAGGGCGGCCACCAGCGACCTGGTCCGCTGCCCGCTCAGGTAGGCCGCGCGCAGCTCCACGTGCCGCGCGCCCTCGGCCCACACGTCGCGCTTCTCCCGGCGGAACCCCCTGCGCGCGGCGGCCGCCATCTCCACGGCCCGGTCCAGGTCGCCTTCCAGCAGCGCGACCCGGGCCCGGTAGAACAACGCCTCGGAGCGGGCCAGCACGAGGTCGCCGCCCAGCTCCTCCAGCGCCCGGTCGGCCGCCGCCCGCGCCTCCTCCAGCAGCGGCACGGACACCAGCAGCTCCAGCCGGTTGATCAGCAACCCGGGCCGCGGCACCTCCAGCCGGCGGTACTCGCGCTCGGCCTCGGCGAACATCGTCAACGCCCGCGGCACGTCGCCCGCGCGGGACGCGGAGATGCCCGCGTTCCACCGCACGTCCGCGACGGCCAGCGCCTGGTCCAGGTCCCGGTACAGGACGGCGGCGCGGTCGAAGTCCTCGTCGGCCGCGCGCAGGCCACCCGTGTAGGCGCGCAGCAGGCCCCGGTTGTTCAGCGCCCGCGCCTCGACCAGCCGCTCACCGAACCGGCGCACCACCTCGATCGCGCCGTTGTACTCGCGCAGCGCCTCCTCGTACCGGCACAGGTAGTGCAGCACCACGCCCCGCTGCATCCGACCGCTGCCCGCGTCGACGCCGCGCAGGTGCGGCAGCGCCGCGTTGATGGCGCGCAACGCCTGGACGTGCCGGCCGGTGTTGGAGAGCACGAACGCGAGGCTCATCCGGGCCAGTGCCGCCGCCCTCTCCGAACCGGCCCCTTCGGCAATGCGCACGGCCCGGCGCAAATGGCGCAGCGCCGCGTCGAAGTCGTGCAACTCGCGCCACGCGAGGCCAATGGCCCGCTCGGCGGCGGACGCCTCCTCGGCGTCACCGGACGCCCTCGCCGCCCGCAGAGCGGACCGACCCATCTCGATGGCCGCGCGCGGGTCCCGCTGCCGGGCTTCCAGCGCTGCGGCGGCGGAAACCCCGGCCACGAACCCACCTTATTACCAAGACCGCTGTGGTAGCTTGCCTACGCCCAGCACCCGTCGACGCTGCTGTGAGGCCTCGGTGACCGAACCGACGAATCGCTCCGAGCTGTACCAAGAAGCGTTCCAACAGGTCCTCCGCGAGCACAAGAGCTTCCGCCTCCACGCCGAACGCGGACGGGAATTCATCTTCGTCGCCGGTGAGTTGCTGACCATTCCCGAGGACCTCGAACGGGTCACCCGCAAACTCGCCCAGAACAACATCGGCACCGACCGCGGCCGGGATTTCGCCGGAATGAACCGCCTCGTGCTGCCCCGCAATTCCGACGACATCCCGGAGGTCGTGCGCCTGCTGCGCGACCCGCGGCAGTGGCCGGGCGAGCGCACGCCGTTCGTGCAGCCGCACCACGTGCTCGTGGGCCACGGCGGCAACATGCACGGCAACCCCGGCCAGCCGCCGAAGGTCGGCACACCGCTGGCCGCCCCGGACCCGGGCGCCGCGGGGCGGGGGCGGGGCGTGGTCGTCGCCATCGTCGACACGGGCATCTCGGCCACCGCCGCGACCGACCACCCGCAGTGGCTGGCGAACGCGTTCACGCCCAAGGTCGACGAGGTCGACGCCGCCTACGCGCACGACGACGTGTTCGCACTCGAAGGCGGGCACGGCACGTTCGTCGCGGGCGTGGTCCGGCAGGCCGCGCCGGGCGTGCGGTTCGACCCGGAGAAGGCGCTGCAGCCGAGCGGGATGGGCACCGAGGAGGACTTCGTCCGGGCGCTGGCCCCGTCGTCGTTCGACGAGAAGGTCCAGATCGTCAACGTCTCGCTGGGCTGCTTCACCCAGGACGACGTGGCCTCCGAGCCGGTGCGCCGGGCGGTCGCGGCCCTGCCGGCCGGTGTCGTGGTGGTCGCCTCCGCGGGCAACCACGGCACCGCGAGGCCCAGCTGGCCCGCCGCGCTGCCGAACGTGGTCGCCGTGTCCGCGGTGGCCGAGGAGCGGGACGGCACCCGTTCCCCCGCCTGCTACGCCGGGTTCGGGCACTGGGTGAACGCGTGCGCCGTGGGCAACCGGACCAGCACCTACCTCAAGGGCCGGTGGGAGGTCCCCGGTCTGCCGGTCGACGTCTACGACCGGTTCGCCTACTGGCTGGGCACCTCGTTCGCCGCGCCGCACGTGGCCGGGCGGATCGCCGCGGCGATGACCGAGCACAACCTGTCCGCCACCGCGGCGCGGGACCTGCTGCTCGTCGGCCGACCCGAGTTCTTCCCCGGCTACGGACCGTTCGTCGAGTAGCCCGATCGGGTCGAACAAGACGATCGGGTAGTCCGAGCGGGCGGACTGCGGCGATCCGGCGGAGCATGTATCCGGCGGCCGGGTCGTCGCTCCGTAGTGTGTGGCAGAGAACGATCAGACCGTGGCCCGGCGGGGGTCCGCGCCGGTGCAGCCCGGGGCGGAGGCGCAGCATCCCCTGGACAAGAGGAGGGGACGTGACCCCTGCATCCCCGATCGCCGAGCTCGTGGGCGCGGCGGCCGAGGGCGACCAGCGCGCGTGGGACGAGATCGTGGAGCGCTTCATGCCCCTGGTGCTCGCGGTGGTCCACCGGCACCGGTTGCGCCCGGCGGATGCGGCGGACGTGAACCAGACGGTGTGGTTGCGGCTGGTGGAGCAGGTGGGCAGGCTGCGCGAGGCCGACGCGCTGCCCGGGTGGATCGCCACGACCACCCGCAACGAGTGCCTGCGGGTGCTGCGGGGCCACCAGCGCGTCCAGCCGTTCGACCCGCAGTCCCAGGACGAGCCGGCGAGCCCGGACGACGCGGTCGCGGACCTGGACGAGGAGATGGAGGCCGCCCAGCGCCGGCAGGCGCTGCGCGAGGGCTTCGCCACGTTGTCGGAGCAGTGCCGGGTGCTGCTGGCCAAGCTCATGGCCGACCCGCCGCCGGCCTACGCGGCGGTCGCCCGGGAGCTGGCGATGCCGGTGGGCAGCATCGGGCCCACCCGGATCAGGTGCCTGGACAAGTTGCGCAAGACTCCCGCGGTGCTGAGGTTGATCGATCCGCGGCCGGTGGGCGGAGGAGGTGTGGTCGGTGTTGAGGGACGATCCGGGGTGGGAAAGCGATGAGGAGCTGCTGCGGGAGCTCGGCGCGGCGCTCGCGGAGGCGCGGGACGTGCCCGACCACGTCCTCCGGGCGGCGCGCGCGGCGTACGCGTGGCGCACGGTCGACGCCGAACTGCTCGCGCTGACCAGCTACGACTCCGTCCTGGACGCGGACCTGGCGGTGCGGGCGCGGGCCACGCAGACCGCGCGGCAGCTCGTGTTCGACGCGGAGGGCGTGTCCGTGCAGGTCGAGGTGACCGAGGCGGGGGTCGCGGGGCAGGTGCTGCCGGCGGCGGCGGGCCGGGTCGTGCTGGTCACCCCGACGGGGCCGGTGGAGGAGGCGGAGCTGGACGAGCTGGGCCTGTTCCTGCTCGGTCCGCCGCCGTCGGGTCCGGTGCGGTTCCGCTGCGAGGTCGGCGGCACGACCGTGGTGACCGACTGGGTGCGGGTGTGACGGGGCGGGCCTTGACGGCGGTGGCCGCGGGTCCGGAAGATTCAGCCTGACCTGATCTTCACCCCTTCGCCGCACACCCCACATGACCCAGCCCGTCGGAGTCACACCCGCCGGGGGGAGCACCCCCACGGCGGTCGAGGCGTGGGCGCTGCCGGAGCTGTTCCGGCAGGTCTTCGTCGGCTCCCCGGCGGGCATCGCGCTGTTCGACGCCCGCGGCGCGCTGGTGGCCGCGAACCCGGCGCTGGAGGCGCTGCTGCCGG
>NZ_JBFAAX010000431.1:0-4901 GCF_040639995.1 Actinosynnema sp. NPDC023658
GATCCGCCGACGATCGAAGAGCGTGATCGCCGGCGGATGAGTCGCGAACGACCGACTTCCAGGCGACCGAGCCGCCGCCTGCGGAGCAGCGGCCATCAACACAGCGGCCATCAACACTGTCGGACCCCCTCGGTAGCGTTGGGTGGGTGCAGGAACAGTTGGGGTTCGACTTCGGCGCGATGCCGAAGAAGCTGGTGCGGGTGACGCCGGCCAAGCTCGCCACGTGGGCCGACTGCCCGCGTCGGTTCCGCATGGCCTACCTGGACCGGCCCTCGCCGCCGCGCGGTGGGGCGTGGGCGCACAACACCCTGGGCGCGGTCGTGCACAACGCGCTCAAGGCGCTGTTCGACCTGCCCGCCGCCCGCCGCTCCCCGGAGCAGGCGGTGGCGCTGCTGCACCGGCAGTGGAAGAACGACGGCTTCCGGGACGCCGAGCAGGCCGCCGTGTACCGCGACCGGGCGGTCGGGTGGGTGCGCGACTACGTCACCGAGCTGGACACGTCGATCGAACCGGTCGGCATCGAGCGCTGGGTGTCCACCCCCACGTCCAAGATCGTCGCGGAGGGCCGGGTCGACCGGATCGACCTGCGCGACGGCGAACTGGTGATCGTCGACTACAAGACCGGTCGGCACGCGCTGACCGTGGACGACGCGCGCGGCTCGCAGGCCCTGGCCCTGTACGCGCTGGCGGCGCGGCGCACCTTGCGCAAGCCGTGCCACCGGGTCGAGCTGCACCACCTGCCCACGGGCACGGTGGCGGTGTGGGAGCACACCGAGGAGAGCCTGGGCAGGCACGTGACGCGGGCCGAGGAGGCGGCGGACGAGCTGCGGCTGGCCACCGACACCCTGGAGGCGGGCGGCGACCCGGAGATCCTGTTCCCGCCGCGCACCGGCAGGCAGTGCACCTGGTGTGACTTCCGCCGCTCCTGCGCCGACGGGCAGCAAGCGGCGCCGACGCTCGACCCGTGGGCGTTGCTCGCGCCGTAGAGTTGGCCGCGTGACGATGGTGGACAGCGGACGCGAACCACGCCTGGCCAGGCTGTGGCGCGGCGTCAGCGGCGCACTCGCCGTCGGCTTGGCGCTGCTGGCGCTGGCGATGATCGGCGTGCAGGTCTACGCGGGCGTCCACGACCTGCCCGGTCCGGGCCTCGGCGTCGTGGTCGGGCACGTCGTGGCGGGCGCGGGCGCGGGGGTGGGCCCGGGCGGGGGGCGCCCCCCCCCCCGGGTGGGGCTCGTTGTGGCGGCGGGCGCCGCGGTGGTGGCCCAGGTCGTGGCCGACCGCCGCCGAGGTTGGGTCGTGGCGGCGTGCGGCGTGGTGGTCGTCCTGCTGGTGGCCGGAACCCTGTGGCTGTACTGGTGGGCGTGACGACGCGCTGACCCGGCCGCGGTCGACGAATCGCAGCCGCCGGACCGGTGCCGGCGGGTCAGGACAGCCAGGCCCGCCAGGTCGGCAGGAGCGTGGCCAGCAGCGCGTCCGGTGCCTCGGTGTTGGGTGAGTGCATGACGCCGGACAGCACGGCGAAGTCGGCGTCGAGGCGTTCGGCCATGTCCCGCTGGCTCGCGGCCGACCAGGCGTCGTCCAGCTCCCCGCACACCACCAGGCACGGGATGCCACCCGACCGCGCGACACGGGCCAGCTTGGCGACCAGGTCCGGCTCCGTGCGCAGCGCCTCGCCCATGCCCAGCAGCCCGACGGGCGACGAGCGGACGAACCGCTCGCGGTAGAAGTCCTTGAGCTCCTGCGGCACCGACCGCCAGGCCGGGTTCAGCGCGTACCGGGTCTCGTTCACCTGCACCGCCGCCTCGATGCCCTGTTCGCGGAGCACGATCTCGCCGTAGTCCAGCGCGGTGCGGCGGGTACCCGGCGGCAGCTCCGACGGGCCGGACGACATCAGCGTCAACCCCGAGACGGGCGCACCGGCCACCACCGCGCCGCGCGCCACCAGACCGCCGAACGAATGTCCCAGCAGCAGCACGCGCCTGCCGTCGGCGGCCAGCTTCGCGGCCAGTTCCGCGACCACCGCGCCCAGCGCCTCCGGCCGGTAGTCGGACTCCAGCGGGGGGCCGGACGACTCGTACTGGCCCGGCAGGTCGATCGCCACGACCTCGACGCCCGCGTCGGAGATCGGGTCGACCAGCGGCGCGAAGTCCTCCTTCGACCCGGTGTAGCCGGGCACCAGCAGGGCGGTGGCACCGAGGTCGCGACCGGCGGCGGGCGCGCGCAGGGCCGCGATCGGGCCGTGCCTGCCGGGCAGGTCGACGCGGTGCGCCCGGTGCGGGCTGAGCTGCGAGTGCACGTGTGGCAGTCTGCCGCACCCGCCGCCCGGCCGCGTGGTGCGTTACCGCAGTGCGACGAGCGTGCCGCCGCGCTGTTCCAGCACGACGGGGCCCTCGGTGGCCATCTCGACCGGACCGGTGTGGTCGTCGCGGTCGACCGGCAGCGAGGCGATCTCCTCGCCGGTGACCTGGTCGAGCACCTTCAACCCGTTCTTCACCGGCAGCAGCAGCCGGCCCGCGAGCGTGGTGCCCGCGCCGAGGGTGTCGTTCGCCGTCCACAGCGGGTTCAGGTCGTTCAGCGACAGCGCCACCGTCTTCGACCCGGTGAACCAGTAGGTGTTCGCGGTGCTGGTGAACGTCGACGCCACCCGACCGGGCGGGTCGCCCGCGAGCTCCTCGGCGGTCACGTCGACCGGGTAGGTGCCGACCGAGGCGCCGGTCTCGGAGTCGAACACCACGAGCCGGCCCGGCACGGCCAGCGCGACCCGGGTGGCGGTCACCGCGATCACCCGCGCACCGGTCTCACCGGTCACGGTGGTGGTGATGACCTGCGGCTCGTCGGACTTCTCCGGGTTCGGCTTGAGGATCGTGAGCCGGTCGGACGGGTCCAGCGCGGGGCAGCGCTCGATCAGCGCGACCTTGCCGCCGGTGACCGCGAACGAGTGGTACGTGCACCCGGTGCGCGGCTGCTTGTTCGGGTTCACGATGGCGCGCAGCGCGCCGTACTCCAGCGAGCGGACCAGGTCGTCGCGGCGGTAGACCTCCACGTACGTCCCGCCGGTGGTGAGGACGTGCGAGCCCTCGTTCAGCAGGCGGGTGCCGAGCTCGGCGTCACCGTTGCGCTGCGGTCCGCGCTTGCCGGAACCGAGTTCGAGGGTCGTGACCTCGGAGCAGTTGACGTCCTTGTGGTAGACCGCGAACACCCGGCCCCACGCCGTCGAGACCGTGCACAGCGGCAGGTCGCGGGCGTAGCGCCAGCGGACGTCGCCGGTCAGCGCGTCGCGGCCGACGACCTCGCCGCCGTCGGCCGTGACGACGACCGAGTCGAGGTTCGCCGGCACCGGCGTCGCGCCGCTGGGGGCACGCCAGATCTCGGACAGCGTCGGCGGCAGCGCCGTGACGGGTTGCAGCGGGGTGATCTCCGACGGGCCGGTCTGGCTGACCGTGTTGCGCGCGTCGCTGGTGAGCCACAGGACCAGGCTCGCGACCAGGACGGCCACCACGACCAGGGTGAGGCCGATGAAGTCACCTCTGGTGCGCCACGACCTGGCGGGCAGCGGTTCGGGGGTCTCGTCCTGCGGCTCGACGGGCTCGGCCAGGACGTCTTCCCCGTCCACCGCGACCTGCCCGTTCGACTCCGCCTGCTCCGGCTGGCCCACTGCCCGGCTCCTGATGGTCGGTGATCTATCGCGTTCAGTCTGGCGACATGCTGCCACCACCGGGAAGAGGTCGGTGTGAGGCGGCGTCCCCGGCTTCGCCCGAGATCGATCCGAGACCCGTCCGAGCCCCGCAAAAACCCAGGTCCCGCAACCCCCGCCGGCACCCTCCCACACCCCGCACCCGGCCCCGTTTACCTGGCCCCAGGGCTGGCGTGCCGCACCCCGCGCCTGGCCCCGTTGGCCTCGGCCTGGACCGGAGCCGGCGTGCCGCACCCGCGCCTGGCTCCGTCCGTCTGGACCGGAGCTGGCCTGCCGTGGGCTTGGCCGGGGTCCGCCTGCCTGGGGCGCGTCTGCCTGGCCCGCCGGGCGGGAGGTCATCTGCCGGGAGCGCGTCCGACGGGGCTCGTCTGCCGAGGTGCCCGTCTGTCGGGGTGCCTGTCGACCGGGGGCGTCTGCCGAAGCCCGGCTGCCGGTCCCGTGTGCCGGGGGCCCGGAGCCGGCGGCGGCCGCCACCTGCTGGGGCCTGTCCGCCGAAGTCCCGTCCGCACCGGGCTGCCGTCTGCCGCCAGCCGGCGGTGTGGGGCTGGCGGCGGTGGGCTGGCGGCGGTGGGGCCGGCAGGTCGAGCCAGCGGCGGTGGCCTGGCGGCGGTGGCCGGCGGTGTGGGGCTGGCGGCGGTGGGCCGGTGGGTCGGGCTGGCAGGTCTGGCCGGTGGGTGCGGCTGGCGGACCGGGCCGGCGGGTGGGGCTGGTCGGGGGGTCGGGGTGGTTCGCGGCTCCTCGTTTTCAACCGAGGTGCGGTAACAGCGTTTCCGTACATATCCGGGCGATGATCACCCGATCGTGTGGCCGTCGCGGTCGGGCAGCGCTTGGGTGGCGCTGCCCACCACGATCATGCCGGTCAGGCCCGGTTGCTGCCCGTCCTACTCGGCGGGAGCGGCGTCGGCGGAGTCGCCGCCGCCCGTGCGGCGACGCCGGCGCCTGCGGGGGCGGTCGCCCTCGCTCGACTTGGCTTCGGAGGGCTCGGACGTCGGCGCTCCGGCGGTCACCTCGGCCGACGTCTCGCCGCCCGTGGCGGCTTCGCCCGGCGCCACGCCACCGCGGCTGCGGCGACGGCGGCGGGGTCGCGTGCCGCCTTCCTCGCCCGCACCCGCGCCCGAGCCGGCTCCCGCGGCGGCACCCCTGCCCGCGCTCGTACCGCCCGCGGAGGCCGGTGCCGCGGCGCCCGCACGGCCGGTGCGCCGGGGCG
>NZ_JBFAAX010000432.1:0-4900 GCF_040639995.1 Actinosynnema sp. NPDC023658
AGCCGTCCTCGCGGTGGAAGGGGGTGGAGTAGCTCATCACACTCCTCACTGCGCGATCGAGACTACCGAGCGGCACGACACCGCCGCCACCCGCCCCGGGCACCGGCAGGCCACCGCGCTCGACCGAATGACCGCCACCCCCTCGCCTTTTCGGGTCTCGACTTCCCGCCGCCGCCCTGCAAGGCTCCGACACCTATTTCCACCACCTTTCAAGAATGATCACAGGAACGTTCACGGAACGCCCACCGCTCGTCCGACTGGCCGATCAGTGCTGATCAGAGGCCTGTCCACGTCACTGCGCAATACGGGTGACAGTGTTGTCGACCCAAGATCGACCTGCTAGCTTCGATCGAGGGGAGCCAACGTCCCATGCATTAAATCAGCCATTCCACACACTTTCCCAACAGGCGGTCGCGTGCGCACTGTGGAAATCCGATATCTGGGGAACGGGAATTCACTCGACACCGCGCGGCGCGCTCGGCTGGGTGCCGAACTGGCCGCCGCCATGCCGCGGCACGAGGTGGCCCACTACCTCCGCGCGAAGCCGGCCATCCTGGCCGGGAGCGCCCACCTCGCCGTCGCGGAGGCGGACGGCGCGTGCGTCGGGCTGATGGCGGCCAACGGGTTGAGCGCCGACGGCCTGGACTTCACCTACATCGAGACGCTGCTGGTCGGTGAGCAACTGCACGGTTCGGGGGTGGCGCTCGGCCTGGTGTCGGCGCTGTTCGCCGGCGTCGTCCGCGCGCTGGGCGACTTCCCCGAGCTGGTGGCCATGAAGACCTACACGCCCAAGGCGTACCTGCTGATGCGCCGGTTCGCCCTCGGCGGCGACATCGGGTTCTACCCGGAGCTCGACGCGCCCGGCGACGCCGCGATCCCCGCGCGGCTGGCCGCGGCGCTGTCACCGGGCTGCGAGTTCCGCGCCGGGACCGGCGTCGTGCACGGCGGCGGCGGGCGGATCAGCAGCCGGTTCTGGCGCGACGCCCCGCGCAGCGGTGACGCCGCCGTCGACGGGTTCTTCGCCCGCGAGGTCGGTGAGCGCGACCGCCTGCTGTGCGTGGTGCACGCGCCGACCACCGCGGCGAAGGGCGCGCTCATGGCGGCGCTGCGCATCCCCCAGCCCATCCGGGCGGACTGAGGCAACGAGAACAGTGGAGGTCACATGGGCAGCGTCGGGATCACCGGTGGTCGCGGCCTGGAGTGGTTGGCGGGCAAGTCCTACCCCTACAGCGACGCCGCGGAGCTGGAGCTCTCCACCGGCGAGTTCGACGGCGGCGGCCAGTACGGCGTGGAGATCCCGGTGGTCAACAGCCTCGCGGAGCTCGAACGGCTGGTGAAGCTGATCGGTGACCACGGGCTCTACGTCACCCGGTTCAACGAGACGCGCGGGTCGTTCCTGCTGTCCGACAGCGAGCTGAGCGACATGTTCGCGCTGTGCCGGGAGAACGAGTACGGGCTGGTGGTCAGCATCGGCCCGCGCCCGGAGTACGACGTCAAGGGCAGCTTCTACCGCTCGGAGTTCGGCCTGGAGATGGGCAGGCAGATCAACAACAGCGACGCGTTCCGGGCGTGCGTCGAGGAGGCGCTGCGGCTGGCGGCGCTGGGCTGCCGCGGCATCACCGTCTACGACATCGGCGTGCTGCGGGTGCTCGACGAGATGCGCCGCGAGGGCGCGCTGCCGGCGGAGATGGTGTTCAAGACCTCCAGCCACTGCATGGCGACCAACCCGTTCCTGGCGCGGATCTTCGCGGAGAACGGCGCGGACAGCATCACCCTCGCGCACGACCTCGGCGTGCCGATGATCCACCAGATCCGCAGGCTCAACCCCGGACTGCCCATGGACGTGCCGACGGACGTCTACAAGGCCAAGGGCGGGTTCATCCGGTTCTACGAGCTGGCCGAGATCGTGCAGGTGGGCGCCCCGGTGATGTTGAAGATGGGCGCCAGCGTGCAGGGGCACCCCTACGACCGGCTGGGCGAGGCGATCTCCCGCGAGCGGGTCGACCGGGTCGCGCGCGGCATCGAGGTGCTCGACCAGCACCTGCCCAGGCGCACGGCGATCACCACCAAGAGCAGGCACTACGGGCTCCCGGCAGCCCGCTGACCGAAAGGAAGGGCCGCGCGGTGACCAACACCGTCGTCACGGAGAAGCACCCCGAGTTCAAGCAGGAGGTCGACGCCCTGCTGCGCGAGATGGTCGAGCGGTTCTACCGGGAGGTGGAGGGCGCCGACCACCTGTACCGCGCCAAGGACATCAACCTCGACTACTACAAGCGCCACATCGTCGAGATCATCCTCCGACTGCGGATGAAGCGCTGGATCGACGCGCTGACGATCCACTACTTCACCAAGCACAACCCGGTGCTGGCCAAGAAGTGGTGCGCCTACACCGAGGACGAGATGCTGCACGACTCCCTGTTCGCCAAGGACCTGGAACGGGTCGGCGTGAGCAAGGAGGAGATCTACTCCACCGAGCCGCTGTTCACCACCAAGCTGCTGCAGGGTTACTTCTACTACGGCTTGGAGCACGAGGGCCGGCCGCTGGCGTCATTGGCGAGCTCGTACTTCATCGAGAACGTCTCGCTGATGACCCAGCCGCAGTGGATCGAGAACGTCGAGGACGTGCTCGGTTCCGGGATGGCCAAGGGCCAGCAGGCCCACGTCGACCACGACCTCGAGGACGACCACACCGACTTCGTGTGGAACGTGCTGATGACGTTCGTCGAGACCGAGGACGACAAGAGGCGGATCGTCGAGCACATCACCAACGTTTACAAGTTGTTCTGCGCCTTTTACCTGGAGCTGTACCAGCGCACGGTGAAGGGCGGGGTGGAGGACGGGCCTTTGCTGGAGGTGCTGGCCCGACCGTGATCGACTATTGGTAGCATTGCGCATCGCCGCGATAACTGCGCGTACGATCCCCCCGGGCGTCGTTCCGGGGGGATCGTGGCCACGTTTTCCGAAGGAAATTCATGTCGCATCCCGCCGTCGTTTCCGTCCAAAGTCGAGAATGCAGTCCGGAACTGCTCGAACGGCTCAGCGGTTCGACCCTGTTCCCCGAACGGCCGGCGGGCGCGGCGATCGTCTCGGTGGTGCGGCGCGGCGGTGGGTCGCTGTTCTACGTGGCCGCGCCCGCGATGGTCGACGCGGACGAGCAGGTCGAGTACTTCCTCGGCCTGCTGCCCGAGGAGCACGAGGGTCAGCTCAAGGCCCTGCGCGACCGGGTCGAGGTGGGCAGCCTGGACGACCGCTCCTCCCGCTGGCTCAGCACCAAGCTGCTCGACGGGACCAACCCGGCGGCGGGCGAGCTGCGCGAGCGGATTCACGCGTTCGTGGCCAGGGAGCGGGCCGCGGGCGCGGACGTGCGGTTGGACTGCTTCGAGCCGTCGGCCAACCTGGAGGAGCTCGCCGCGTCCCTGGGCATGCCCGCCAACCAGGCCGACGCCTCGGTGATCCCGTTGGGCACCAAGGCTTCCGGGCGGCGGATCTTCCTCGACGCGGGCGTGCCCGTGGTCGCCGGCACCGACGAGTTCCACTCGGTGGACGAACTGGCCGGGGGCATCACCGACCTGGTCGAAGCGGGTCACCGCAAGCTCGTCCTCAAGCTCAGCAGCACCGAGTTCGGCGCGGGCATGGGCAACGCGCTGCTCGACCTGGGCGCGACCGACCTGCCGGCGGACCGCGAGGGCGTCCGGGCCGCGGTGGCGGCGGCGCTGCCGACCGCGGACCTGGTGGACCCCAAGCTGACGTGGGCCCAGTACGCCGCGATGATCACCACCTCCGGCGTCGTCGCGGAGCGCTGGGTCGAGGGCGACGAGGTGCGCAGCCCCAGCTTCCAGGGCCGCATCGCGGAGGACGGCACGGTGACCGCGGTGTCCGTCCACGACCAGGTGCTCGGCGGCGCGGGCCTGACCTACGTGGGCAGCTGCTTCCCCGCGGACGCGGCCTACCGCTCCGAGGCGCTGCGGCACGGCCTGGCGGTCGGCGCGCGACTGGTCGCGAACGGCGTGCGCCGCGGCGACTACGGCGTGGACTTCCTCGCCGTGCGCGAGGGCTCCCGGTGGCAGGTGCTCGGCTGCGAGCTGAACCTGCGCGCCACCGGCACCAAGCACGGCTTCACGATGGCCACCGCGCTGCTGGACACCGTGCCCGATCCCGACGGCGACCTGGTGGTGGGCGGTTCGCCGCGGGTGTACGAGGCGTCCGACGGGATCGCGGACCCGAGCCTGGTCGGCGTGCGGCCCAGCGCGCTCATCGACGCGGTCCGCTCGTCCCCGCTGCACTACGACCCCGTCACGCGGACCGGGGTGGTGCTGCACCTGCTCAGCGCCCTGCCGACGTACGGGAAATTCGGCGCGATCTGCATCGGCCGCGACCGGGGCGAATGCGAGCGGATGATGCGCGGGCTTCGGGAACTCGCATTGGCACTGGGCAACCGCTAATGCGGCGGTGGCCGGTAATGCGGCTGTGGCGTTCCTCGCCCACCTGAACTCGACCGCTCTGTCGGTGTCCTGTGATTCAATCGCGACATGGGGGAGTTATCCGGAGACAGCCGGAGGTCTGTCTCGCGCACGCTGTTGGCGACCGGCGCGGCAGTCACCGTAGGTGGTCTGCCCACGTACCTGGTCAGCGCGATGGCCGTTCAGATCGGGCAGGAACTGCACCTGACCGTGGCCATGGTCGGTGCGGCGACGGCGGTGTTCTTCGCCGTCGCCGCGCTCACGTCGCACCCGTTGTCGCTGTTGACCGAGCGCATCGGTCCCACGGCGGCCCTGAGGCTCGCCGCGCTGACGACCGGGGCGTGCGCGGTGTGGATGGCCTCGGCGCCGTCGATCGGCTGGCTGCTGGTCGGGGTCGGCGTGGCGGGGATGGCCAACGCGCTGGCGCAGCCCGCCACCGC
>NZ_JBFAAX010000433.1:0-4872 GCF_040639995.1 Actinosynnema sp. NPDC023658
GCGTCTCGTCGCTCTCGTCGCCGGCCGCGAGCCGGACCCGGGCCACCTTCTGCGGGGAGGAGTTCCGCGCCCACCGCCGCAGTTGCCCGACCCGCTCCTCGTCCCCCTCGGAGCGGACCACGACCGCGACGACCGCGCCGTCGGCCCTGGTCAGCGGTTCCAGCAGCAGGTCGCCCATCCGCAGGTCGGACACCAGGGCGAACCTCGGCGTCCCGTCCTCGTCCCGGGTCATGGCGTAGACGTCGCGGAAGTCGTGCGAGGCGTGCAGCGCCGAGGCGAAGTCGAACCCGAAACCACCGATGTCCACCCGTGCGCCCGCGTCCTCGCCGACCAGCACGACCGGCCGGGTCCGGTCGGCGCGCAGCCGGTCGCGGAACCCGTCGTCCCCCAGCGCCACGACCCCGGTGTCCACACCGTCGAACTGGAGCACCCCCTCGCCGACCGCCGGGGTGACGTCGGCGTACCTCTCGGTGGAGGCGACGACCACCACCAGCGGGTCGCGGTCCCCCCACGGCCGTTCCGCCGACGTGCCGCGCACCACGGCGTCCGCGACCAGGGCCAGGTCGAGCCCCGTGGCGGCCCGCGCGGGGAAGTGGAAGACGTCGTCGAACCTGGTGAGCACCACGTCGGCCGAGGTCGACTCGGGTCCCCTGGTGAACGCGCCGCCCTCCGCGAGGGTGATCAGCCCCGACGTGCGCTCGACCACCACCGGGCCTGAGTACTCGAAGCAGTGACGGGCCCCCTCGGTGGCCTGCAGGGCCGCGAGCAGCTCCTGGTTGGGGGTGCCGCCGAACTCCGGGCTGTGCGCGAGGAGCACGAGCGGCCTGCGCGCCGGGCCGCCCGCGAGGCGCTGGTAGAACCAGTGCGCCAACAGCATCCGCCGCATGTCGCGAACGGTCAGGTCGAGCACCCGCCCGTCGTGCAGCTGGACGGTGTAGTCGCCGTCCTGGCCTTCCACGCGGAGCACGAACGGTCGGGCGCGTGCCGCCTCGGTGGCGTCCGCCCACGGCGCCGCGGAGAGCTGCCGACCACCGGAGGTCGCGGTGGCGACCAGGCGCTGGGCGTAGTCGTCGGCCATCGCCGCCGAGTCCCGCAGCCCGCTGCGCGTCACCTCGTCCGCGATGACGGCCATGCCCATCTCGTCGCCGTGAGCGTCGGTCAGGGGGTCCCATAGCAGGTCGGTGGCCCGCACCAGCGACACGCGGGTGAACCGCGCGCCCTCCAGGTCGGTGCGGCCGGTGAAGGGGTCGACGCCGACCGGGGCCGTGTTGACGCTGACCTCGCGGTAGGGGCCGTCACCGCGCAACGCCTCCGCGAACTCCTCCGCCGCGCGGAGGTGGGCCTCGGTCGGCTCGGCCCCGTCGGTCACCAGCAGCACCGGCGTGGTCGGGTCCGCGGCCCGGTACCGGGGGTCCCGGTCGACCTCGGCGGCGAGCTGCCCGCCGGTCCCCCAACCGCCGTCGACGCGGAACGAGCCGTCGGACGCGTGCGCGAACACGAGGATCGGCCGCGAGCCGTCCGCCGACGACGGCACGCCCGCGTGCAGCTCGCGCCACCGCGCCTCGGTCGCCACGTCGGCGGGCAGTGCGACGATCCTCGTGGTGGTGGCGGTGGGGCCACCGACCGGGAGCACGTCCTGGACGGCGGTCGGCACGACGGCGGGCTTGTGAGCACCGGTCGCGGCACCGGCCTGCTCGGGAGCGCCCTTGCCGAAGGGGACGTCCACGCCGCCGTCGGAGTCGGACCACGTGTCCGAGTCCGAATCGGCTTGGGAGTCGACCTCGGGATCGGTGTCCGGAAAGTCGTCATCGGAGGAGTCGGCGGCCTGCTCACCGGGCAGCACCACCTTGCGGTAGGACCCGCCGGCCAGGACGGACCGCCTGCCGTCGAAGCGGTCCATGGAGACCACCTGGTCGGCGGCCCAGACCGTCGCCGGGAAACCGTCCACCTGCGTGAACGCCTCGACCAGGTAGCACGCCAACGGGTCCCCACCGGTCGCGGGAGGCTGGTTGCCCGAGCAGATGGTGGCCACCTTCTCCTCGCCGGCCGGGTGGGGCACCGAGCGGTAGATCCGGTTGCGGGTGAAGACCTGCCCCGCGGCCCGCGGCGACAGCTCCAGCAGGTCCCCGAGTTCCAGGGGGTAACCGGTGCGCAGCCGGACTGCCACGCTGCCCGGCAGACCGTGGACGACGACGAACCACGGCCGCACCGGGCGCTTCGCCCACTTCATGGGTGCCTTCTCCTTGCGGCGCTCCGCGCTGCCGTCGGCGGCCTGGGTGGTGACCTCCCTGATGTAGTGCTTGAAACCGGAGGTGCTCTCGCGCCGGTCGAGGTCCTGCATCATCAGCAGGTCGGACGCCTGCTCGGGGTAGGTCACCCCCTTGGGTCGCCCCGTGCCGGCTTCGAGCAGCGGGTAGGCCACGATGTCGTCGGGGCCGGGCTCGACCCGTTCGGCCGTCCGGAAACCGTCACCCTCCACGGCGATCCGCCCGTTGCGGAGCAGCATCAGATGCCCGGCGGGCCAGTGCACCCGCCGCGAGTAACCACCGGCCAGCATCCCCCTGCCGAAACCGACCGGCTCGACCGACTCACCACCCAGCGCGGCGAAGACGAACTCCACGTCCGGGGAGACGCCCGCGCCATTCCTGAGCATGAGGCTGTCGCGCAGGACAGCGGTCAACCCGTCCATGGAGAGCACCGGGTTCGCCCCGTCCGATCGCGCCGCCAGGTACTGCTCCCCCCGCCGGGTGACCAGGATCAGCAGCGGCAGTTCCCCGGCCGGCCACGGCGAGTACTCGAACCGCTGGGTCGTCGAGTTCCAGAACCACCCGGTCGTCTCGGCGGTGGCCTTGCGCGCCCACCGCCGTGCGTGCTCGACCTCGACCTCGTCACCGGTGGACCGCACCACCACGGCGACCACCTGGCCCGCGGCGTTCTCCAGGGGCTCCACCGCGACGTCCCCGCTCCGCAGACCGGAGACCGGCGTGAACACCGGGTCACCGTTCTCGTCCCGGGTCATGGCGTAGACATCGCGGAAGTCCTTCGCCCTGTGCAACGCCGAGGCGAAGTCGAACCCGAAACCACCGGGGTTCACCCGAGTGCCGGCGTCCTCGCCCACCAGCACCACCGGACGACCGGACGCCGGCCCCGACGACTGACGGAAATCCTCGTTCGCGGAGAGGGCGTGGAAGGCGTCCTGCCCTTCGAGTTCGACGTGCCCGCCGTCGGTCGTGGGCACGACGGCGTGCCCCTCCACTGAGTGCGCCGCCACGACCAGCGGGAGCTGCGCGCCCCACGGCTGGTCGCCGAACTCACCCCGTGCGACACGCCGCGCGACACCGAGCAGGTCCGGTCCCAGGTCCGCGTCCCCGGCCAACGCGAACACATCCCCGTCCCGCCGGACCCGCACACCCTGCCACATCGAAGCCGGTCCGGCCGTGAACCGGGCGTTCCGGGGCAGGATCAGCTCGGCCTTCGCGCCGGTGACCTCGCCGTCGCGCACCTGCTGCCTGGAGCCCACGGGTCCGGAGTACTCGAAGTACGCCCGGACGCCGACCTCCTTCATCAGCAGGTCGAGCAGCTCCCGGTTGAGCGCGCTGTTCGGCGTGGCGGTGCGAGTGATCAATGCCAGCGGCCGGCGCACCCGCGGGTCGGTCAACGCCAGGTGGAACGCCGGCGACGCCAACAACCGCGCCATCTCCCGGACCGAGAGCCGGCGAATCGCACCTTCCTTCGACTGGACCAGGTAGTGCTGCCCCTCGCTCTCCAGGTGCAGCACGAACGGCCGGGCCCGGCCGGCTCCGATGGACGAGGCCCACGGCAGCGCGCTGTAGTGCACAAGGTCATAGGGCTTGGTCACGTCCGCTGCCATTACGGCCAAGCGCGTGTTGTGGTCGTCGGCGAACCGCGCGCCCTTCCTCAGACCGCGGTAGAGCGAAGCGTCGCCCAGCAGCGCCGCGCCGTGCGGGCGACCGCCCGAGTCGGTCAGCTCCTGCCAGTGGATGTCGGTGATCAGCAGCTCCGACACCCGCTCGAACCGGGCGGCGGCCACGTCGACCAGACCGGTCTGCGGATCGACCTGCACCGGGGCGGTGTTGACGAGCACCTCCCGGTAGGGGCCGTCACCGCGCAGCACCCGCGCGACCTTCCGCGCCACGTTGACGTGCCGCCGGCTCTCGGCGTACAGCTCGACCTTGAGGTGCAGGGGTGTGCGGGGACCGTGCCGGGAGATACCGGCGTCGACCAGCGCCGCGGCGAACGAAGCACCGCCCCGCCACTGCTCGTTCGCGAACAACCGGCCGTTGTGGAGGTGGGCGTGGGCGTAGACGTGGATCGGCGGCGGACTCCCGGCCTCGACGGGTGTGCGCTCGTGGAAGGACTTCCACATGGCGATGTCCTGGCCGGTCTGGTCGAACGGGAACATCAGCGCAGGTCCGGGATCGGCCAGCACCACCGAGTCCTGCGGGGAGCCTGGCTGTTCGTCCGGTTCCAGCACCCGCACCTCTCCCGAGCGCGACACCCGCACCCGACCCGCGAACGTCTCCACCGCGCCCACGTGGCCCAACCGCCGCAGCTCGTCCCGCAACGCACCCGAATCCGCCACACCACACATCAAGAACCGCACCGGAACATCCGGAGCGAACAACCGCATCCCCACCAACAACCGCACAAAAGCACGATCACCCAAATACCCGAACCCACCCGACCCCAACGGCAACCGCACACCCTGCGGACCCCGATGCGCCACCACGCTGAACACACCCGGAACGCCCGCACCCGCGGCGAACGCCTCCACCACTACCTGCGCCTCACCACCCGACAAGAAGCCCGCACCCACCACACCCCCCAACCCATCCCGCAACACCACACGCT
>NZ_JBFAAX010000434.1:0-4857 GCF_040639995.1 Actinosynnema sp. NPDC023658
GACGGTCGTGTCCCGCGAGACGGCCGGTGGCGCCACGGCGGTCGTCACCGTCGGCGCGATCCGGGCGGGCACGGTCGCCAACATCATCCCGGACGAGGCCGAGCTGCTGCTGAGCGTGCGCACGTACGACCCCAGGGTGCGGGAGCGCGCGCTGGCCGCGATCGACCGCATCGTGCGCGGTGAGGCGGCCACCTCCGGTGCCCCGCGAGAGCCGGAGATCACCGCGATGAACGCGTACCCGGCCGTGGTCAACGACGCGGACGCCGTCACCCGCACCCGTGTCGCCCTCGCGGGTGTCGTCACCGACGCGCGGGTGGTCGACCCCGGTCCGGTCACGGGCAGCGAGGACGTCGGCGTCTTCGCCACCGCCGCCGGTGCGCCGCTGGTCTACTGGCTGCTCGGCGGCGCGGACCCGGCCGCCTTCGCGGGCGCCACCACCTTCGAGGACCTCGCCGCGGTCGCGGCGGAATTGCCGTCCAACCACTCGCCGCTGTTCGCCCCGGTCGTCACCCCGACCCTGGACGTCGGCGTCGCGGCCCTCGCCGCCGCCGCGAAGAGCTGGCTCCCCGCCTCCTGACGGGGAGCGGCCACCCGCCGGACGAGCGCCGACACCGGGAGTTGGTCGGACGTTGGTCCGTCGTTGGCGCGCTCGGCTCCACTGCGCTCGGAAGGATTCCGAGCAGGGGGAGACACGTCCGTGGGAACGCGAAGGCCGCACACCGGGTCGCCGCACACCGGGTTATCGCACACCGGGTTACCGCACACCGGGGGGCGCGTGGCGGGGGAGTGGTGGCGACGATGACCGACCAGTGGACCGGGGCGGGCATCTTCGAGAGCTACGCCGGTTTCGTCAAGACGATCGAGGGCGACGCGCAGAGCGAGACCGAACGCGTCCTCGACATCACCTTCGGCGCGATCGACGTGGTCGCCTCGACCGTCGCGCTGGCGGTCGACCCGATCGGCACGCTGCTGGCGGCCGGCATCGGGTGGCTGATCGAGCACGTCAGCTTCCTGCGCGAGCCGCTGGACATGCTGATGGGCGACCGCGACGCGATCCAGGCGCACATCGAGCTGGTCAAGGCCGACGCCAAGCAGATCCGCGACCAGGCCGCGGCGCACAAGGACGCGATGGCGAAGTTCACCGGCTGGGAGGGCAAGGCGGGCGAGGCGTTCAAGAAGAGCATGGACCGGCTCGGCGGCGAGCTGGACGCGCTGGCCGAGACGGTGGACGGCACGGCGCGCGTCACCGCGGTGACCGGCACGCTGATCATCATCCTGCGCGACATCGTGCGCGACCTGATCGCCGGCCTGCTGGCGCAGCTCGTCAAGGGCGCGCTGATCGCGGCGGCCGCCGCCGTGTTCACCTTCGGCGCCTCCATCGTCGGCTTCATCGGGTACGCGGTCGGCAGCGCCACCGCGCTCGCGGTGCAGATCGGCGCGCGGATCGCGAAGCTGATCGCGGCACTGGGCAGGCAGGCCGCGCGGCTGGGCAAGCTGGGCGGCTCGATGAGCTCGCTGGGCAAGGGCTTCGAGCGGTTCGGTGACGTCGGCGGCATCACGCACGAGGGCGTCAAGGCCGGTGGCGGTTACGGCGACTTCTACGACGAGAAGAAGGCCGGCGGCGGTCAGCCGGTCCAGAAGCAGGCCGTCTGATGGCCCGCACCGGAGGAGGGGGCGGCAGCTCGACGCCGCCGCCCGGCGGTTCCACGCCGCCACCCGGCAGCCCGGACAGCACGACCAGCACCACCAGCAACCCGTTCAGCGACAAGTACGAGGCCAGCCCGCCGCCGTCGCCGACGAACCCGTTCTCGGACTTCTACGCCGTGGGCGACAACGGCAGCGCGATGAGCCTGGACAACCTGGACTGGGCGGCGCAGACCCTGGACACCACGAGCCACGGCCTCACCACCATCGGCCAGAACATCGGGTCGCACCAGGCCACGCCGGACGTCTACGGCGCGTTCGGCAGCATGATCGCGTCACCGCTGAACGGGACCATCAGCCAGGGCGCGAACACCACCAAGGCCGCCGCGGACGCCGCCGCCAACGCCGCGAAGAAGGTCCGCGAGTCCGCCGAGACGATGCGCACGACCGACGGCGACATCACGGACAACCTGAACGGCATCGGCCAGGACAACAACGTCTACGGCGGCCCGGCCGGCGGTGGCAACGGCGGCCAGAACAACGGTGGAGGCCAGAACAACGGCGGCCAGAACAACGGCGGCGACCCACCCCGCGACAACGGCCCCCACGACAACGGCCCGGACGACACCAGCAGCACGGACAGCAGCACGGACGGCACCGGCCAGGGCAACACCCTGCCGCCGCCGCCCAACATCACCGCGATGCCGAACCCGGACAACCGACCGCTCGGTGACCGGATGCAGGACATCGGGCAGCAGCTCGGCCTGAACCACGACGTCGCCGGGGTCGTCGTGCCCACCGGCAACCGGCCGGACGGTCGCCCGTACACCCTCGACACGCCGGTCATGGACCTGCCGCCGGAGAACCTGCACGGCCTCACCCCCGAGCAGCGGCAGATGACGCTGGGTCAGCTGATGGGCCTCCCGCCCGAGCTGATGGCCGACCCGGACTTCGCGGGCAGCCCGGCCAAGGACATGCTCGACATGCAGGGCGGTGGCGGTTACAACGTCAACGACAACCTGCTCATGCTGGACGACAAGCACAACAACAACGAGACGCTGCTGCACGAGGTCGGCCACGCGCGGCAGAACGAGTTCGGCTTCAACGACCACAACTCGCAGCGGACGTTGCTGGAGTACCAGAACGTCCTGGTCAACGAGAACGCCCACCACGGCGCGAACGGCGAGCCGCCGCGGCTGGACTACCAGCTGCGACCGGGCGGGGTCGCGCCGACCGACTGGAACGGCCTGCGCGACTACGTCCAGGGCGGCACGGTCACCGTCAACGGGCAGCAGCTCACGATGAACCCCGCACTCCGCGACCAGAGCGCCGCCCTGCTCGACCAGATCGAGCGGCTGACCGGTCCCGGCGGACCGTACGCGGCCAACGGGGACCAGGTGCGCGACAACCTGATCAAGGAGTTCTTCGCCAAGGAGAAGGAGATGCGGCGGTAGTGCCCGCGCCGGCCCTCGTCCGCGTCACCCGCGGCCGGGGGCCGGGCTGCGCATCAGGATCAGGTCGCCGTGCCCGCCGTACCCGAGCACCGGTTCGGCGTACTGCGTGCCGTCGAACGTGATCAGCCACCACTCGCGGCCGACGGGGAACAGCACCGGGTGCGGGATGTTGGTGCCGTAGGGCGCGTCGAGGGTGCCGAGCTTGCGCATCGACCGGTCGTACACCGGGTACTGCCGGGCGTCGCCGTCGCTGGCGAACACGTACCACTCGCGGCCGACCCGCTGGATGATCGTGCCCTCGGTCTGGTCCACCGAGGTGTCCGCGCCGACCAGCCGCGTCCGGGTGTAGACCGCGCCGGGCGCGCCGACGGCGAGCGCCGGGTGGAAGACGAACGCGGGCTGCTGCGCCTCGCTCTCCACGAACGCCAGGTGCCAGCGGTTGTCGATCCGGGTCAGCGAGGGGTCCCAGGAGCTGACGGCGGTCGGCAGCGGCAGCCGCTCGGTGCGCAGGACGTGCACGCCGCGCAGGACGTTCGCCGTGGTCGTGGTGTGCCGGACGTGCACGCCCTGGAACGCGAAGTCGCCCCACGAGCTCATCAGCAGGATGAACCGGCCGGTGCGGTCGTCGTGCACGATCTGCCCGGCGTGGTCGCCCAGCACGACGCCGTCGCGCTCGAAGAACAGGACCGCGACCTGCTCCAGCCGGGACGGGTCGGCCAGGTCGAGCGTCCACACCGCCCAGTGCGCCTGCTGGAAGAAGCCCAACCCGGCGTTGGTCATGGTCAGGTACAGCTTGCCGTCGCGGATGAACGGCCTGCCGTCGGCGTGCTGCACGAGGTGCGGGTCGCGGACGCCGGCCTGGCCGAAGTAGCCCGCCTGGACCCGGCCGAGCCGCACGTCGTCGCCGCGACCGCCGTAGGCGTAGTCGAGGCCGCCCAGGACTGCGGGCACCCGAAGGTCGACCAGCGCGCGCACGCCGTCCCGCTCGGTCAGCACCGGCTGCCAGCCGGTGCCCGTGCCGGTGGTGTCGACCAGGACCGTGACCGCGTTCTCGTTGACCACCACGGCGAACCGGAACGCGCCGCTCACCCGCACGTCGGCGGACTTCACCACGGTGGTCGTGCCGCCGGTGGTCACCTCGATCGTGGCCCGACCGGCGGTCGCGTCGAGCGTGCCGAGCACGGACGTCGTCGCGCCCGCCAACCCGGCCACCACCACGCCCTCGGCTCGCTGCACCTCCACCAGCACCGACCCGAACGGGGCACGGGGGCGCACGCCCGTGCGGACCACCGTGGAGGCGGCCGTGGGCGGTGCGATCGCGCTGTCGTACTGCACGAACCGCGGCGCGAGCAGGTCGAACGGGCGGTGCTTGTGCGTCACCGCGAAGTGCAGGTCGAACGGAGTCGTGGATGGTTGACCCATCGCGGGCACGTTACCGAACAGCGCCGACAACGCCCCGACGGCGCCCGCCGCCCCGGCGTGCCGCAGCAGCGTGCGCCGATCCACGTCCCGTGCCGCCATCGGACCTCCTCGGACTCCCGCCGGTGTTCGTCCACCCCGTGTTACAGGCAGGTGTGCGGGAGTGTCCAGGGGCTGTTCGGTTCAGGCGGCTCCTCCTCGACCGGTCGAGTTCGGACCTTCGTCAGGCGCTCACGGCAGCAGCACGAGCTTGCCGCGTGCGTGTCCCGAGGCGCTGACCCGGTGCGCCTCGGCGGCGTCGGCCAACGGGAACGTGGCGGCCACGGTGGTCACCAGCCCG
>NZ_JBFAAX010000435.1:0-4855 GCF_040639995.1 Actinosynnema sp. NPDC023658
CCGACCGGGCCGCCGCCCACGTGGTGGCGATGCCCAGCGCTCCGCCGCCGATCACGACCAGGTCGAAGGCGCCGTGTCCCAGCGCCTCGCGCGCCCTGGCCCGTTGTTCACTCATCGTTGTCGTCCTCGTCGATCCAGCCGACGGTCCGCTCGACCGCCTTCTTCCACTTCCGGTAGCCCTTGTCGCGGGTCTTCTCGTCCATCGACGGCAGCCACTCGGCGGCCTTGTGCCAGTTCGCGCGCAGCGTCTCGGTGTCCGACCAGTAGCCGACCGCCAGACCCGCCGCGTAGGCCGCGCCCAGGCAGGTGGTCTCGGCCACGATGGGCCGCACCACGGGCACGTCCAGCACGTCGGACAGGAAGCCCATGAGCAGGTTGTTGGCGGTCATGCCGCCGTCGACCTTCAACGTGGTCAGCCGCACGCCGGAGTCGGCGTTCATCGCGTCCACGACCTCGCGGGTCTGCCAGGCGGTCGCCTCCAGCACCGCGCGGGCGATGTGGCCCTTGTCGATGTAGCCGGTCAGGCCGGCGATGATGCCGCGCGCGTCGGACCGCCAGTGCGGCGCGAACAGGCCGGAGAACGCGGGCACGAAGTACGCGCCGCCGTTGTCCTGCACCGACCGGGCCAGCGTCTCGATCTCGGGGGCGCTCCCGATCAGGCCCATCTTGTCGCGGAACCACTGCACCAGCGCGCCGGTCACCGCGATCGCGCCCTCCAGCGCGTACGCGGCCGGCTGGTCACCGATCTTGTATCCGACCGTGGTGAGCAGGCCGTTCTCCGAGACCACCGGCTTGTCACCGGTGTTGACCAGCAGGAAGCTGCCGGTGCCGTAGGTGCACTTGCCCTCGCCGGGCGAGTAGCAGGTCTGGCCGAACAGCGCCGCCTGCTGGTCACCGAGCGCGGAGGCCACCGGGACGCCCTCCAGCGTGCCGGTCGCGGTGCCGTAGACCTCGGCGGACGACCGGATCTCCGGCAGCATCGCCCTGGGCACGCCGATCGCGTCGACCAGCTCGTCGTCCCAGTCCAGCGTCTCCAGGTTCATCAGCATGGTGCGGCCGGCGTTGGTGACGTCGGTGACGTGGCGGCCGGTCAGCTTCCAGATCAGCCAGGTGTCCATGGTGCCGAACAGCACCTCGCCCGCCTCGGCGCGCGCCCGCAGGCCGTCGACGTGGTCGAGCAGCCAGCGCACCTTGGGGCCGGAGAAGTAGGTGGCCAGCGGCAGGCCGCACTTCGCGCGGAACCGGTCCTGGTCGCCCAGCTCCTTGACCAGCTGGTCGGTGCGGGTGTCCTGCCAGACGATCGCGTTGTGCACGGGCCTGCCGGTGGCCTTGTCCCACACCAGCGTGGTCTCGCGCTGGTTGGTGATGCCGACGGCGGCCAGGTCGTGGACGGTCAGCGACGCCTTCTGCAACGCGCCGTGCACGACGTCGAGCACGTTGGCCCAGATCTCCTCGGCGTCGTGCTCGACCCAGCCGGGCCGGGGGAAGATCTGCCGGTGTTCCTTCTGCGCGACGGACACGATCGCGCCGCCGTGGTCGAAGACGATGCACCGCGACGAGGTGGTGCCCTGGTCGATCGCCGCCACGAAGGATCGGGCGGAGGAGGAGCGGGCGGAGGAGGATCGGGCGGAGTAGGTGCTCACGGTTGCTCCCGGTAGGTCAGCTCAGAAGACGGCGATGTCGACGAGACCGGCACATGCTCCACCGATCAGCGGGCCCACCACGGGGATCCACGCGTACCCCCAGTCCGATCCACCCTTTCCGGGGATCGGCAGGACGGCGTGCGCGAGGCGGGGGCCCAGGTCTCGCGCGGGGTTGATGGCGTAGCCGGTGGGTCCGCCCAGCGACATGCCGATGCCGACGACCAGCAGCGCGACGATCAGCACGCCGGTGCCGGAGGTCTCCAGGCCCTTGGTCTGGCCGGTCGCCAGGATGACGAACACCAGCACGAACGTGGCGATCACCTCGGTGATCAGGTTCTGCGCGCGGTGGCGGACCTCGGGGCCGGTGGCGAAGATGCCGAGCACCTCGCCGGTGTTGGCGCGGAACTGGCCGAGGTAGGTCAGGTAGCACAGGACGGCGCCGGTGAACGCGCCGAGGAACTGGCCGAGCAGGTAGAGCGGGACGGTGCCCCAGTCGCCGTTGTGGATGGCCAGGCCCAGCGTGACGGCCGGGTTGAGGTGCGCCCCGGACAGCGGTGCGACCGCGTAGGCGCCCGCGAGGACGGCGAAGCCCCAGCCGAACGTGATCACGGTCCAGCCGGCGCCGTGGGACTTCGACTTGGCCAGCACCACGCCCGCCACCACGCCGTTGCCCAGCAGCAACAGAAGTGCGGTGCCCAGGAACTCACCGATGAAGATCGACTGGTTGGTCATCCACGCGCCCTCTCTGGCCTGAATGCCGTTCGACAATGTCGTACGGTGCGCGTGAATCCTGTGCCGACGCTCACAAGATGTCAACCCTTCGCGAGAGGCCCGGCTCTACCAGGGGATGGCGCCGAGCTCGCGCGAGATGGACCGCGCGGCCTCGCGGACGTAGGACACCAGGTCGGTGCGCGGCTGCTTGTCCGCGTCGCACAGCCGCTCGACCGGTCCGGAGATCCCGACCGCGCCCACGGTCACCGCCCGCCGGTCCCGGATGGGCGCGGCCAGCGACACCTCGCCCTCGACCAGCTCCTCGACGTCCGCGGCCCAGCCGCGCTGCCTGACCTGCTCCAACGCGTCACCGAGCACGTCGGGGTCGGTGATCGTGGCGGCCGTGTAGGCCTTGAGGGGCTCGTCGTCGGTGAGGCCGACGGGGTCGTTCGCGAGCAGGACCTTGCCCAGCGCGCTGGCGTGCGAGGGGAGCAGGGCGCCGACTTCGAGGACCTGGCGCGAGTTGTCCGGCCGGAACACGTGGTGCACGACCAGCACCTGGTTCTCGTGCAGGGTGCCGATGCGGACGCTCTCCATGCTGCGCGACGCCAGCGAGTCCGACCAGTTCAACGCGCGGGTGCGCAGCTCGTTGCCGTCGAGGTAGCTGCTGCCGATGTGGAACAGCGCCGCGCCGAGCTGGTACTTGCCCGTGTCCGGCGACTGCTCCACGAACCCGACCAGCTGCAACGTCCGCAGGATGCCGTGCACGGTCGGTTTGGGCAGGTCGAGGGCGCGGGCGAGTTCCGCGACCCCCATCCGGCGCGCACCACTGGCCAGCAGCCGCAGCACGGCGGCGGCCCGTTCGATGGACTGGATCGGTCCCGGCACGCGATCACTCTAGCGCTCAAACCGTTCGACCATGTCGAACCAGTGGGGTCACAGGTCCAGCGACCAGGTCTGCGCCTCCACGTCGCGGCCGAACAGGCGTTCCGGCGTCCTCGTGTCCACCGTGAAGCCGACCTTCTCGTAGATGTGCCGCGAGGCCGCCAGCCCGGCCACGGTCCACAGCACCACCCGCCCGTACCCGGCGCGGCGGGCGAAGGCCAGGCACTCCTCCACCAGCCGCGCGCCGATGCCCAGGCCGCGGGCGGCGGGTTCGACCAGCAGCAGGCGCAGCTTCGCGGTGCGGTCGTCCACCCGCATGCAGAAGACCGACCCGACCGGCTCGCCGTCGACCTCCGCGATCCACGCGGCCTCGCGGTCGGGGGAGCGGCCTTCCCCGTACTCGGCCACGACCCCCGCCACCAGGGCCTCGAACGTCCGGTCGAAGCCGCACTCCTCCGCGTACCGCACCCCGTGCCGGTTCACCACCCACCCGAGGTCGCCCGGCCGCAACGGCCGCAGCAGGTACGACCGGGGCACGCCGGTGAGCAGGCGTTCGACCTTGCGCATGGCCGCCACGAGCTCGTGCCGGTCCGAGGGCGGCACCCGGTCCAGCAGCGCGCCGACTTCCGCTTCGGACCGGGCGTCCAACTCCGCGAACGCGGCCCCGCCCCGCTCCGTCAGGGTCACGACGTGGCGGCGGGAGTCGCGCTCGGACGCCGTGCGGGTGACCAGGCCGTCACGGTCGAAGCGGGTCAGGATGCGGCTGAGGTAGCCCGCGTCCAAGTCGAGGTCGGCGCGCAGGTCGGGCACCTCGCGCGGTCCGCCGGCCAGCTCGAACAGCACGCGCGCCTCGGTCAGCGAGTACGGCGAGGCCAGGTAGCCGCGGTCGAGCACCCCGATCACGCCGGTGTAGAAGCGGTTGAACGCGCGGACGTCCGCGACGGTCATCGTTGACTCCCTCAACAGAAACGTTGACGGAGTCAACCTATCCCTGGGGGCGGTAGATGGCCAGGGCGGCCGGCCGGGACCGGAACTCGAACGTCGACCCGGTGGGCCCGACCTCGCCGTCCGTCGCGATCGCCACCGCGGCGTCGAGCAGCCGCACGTCCAGCCACCGCGTCTCCAGGTGCCGGTAGGTCCGGCTGCGGTGCAGCGAGCCGAGCAGCGCGCCGAGGAAGAACCGCGCCCGCGAGAACCGGGTGTCCGCGCGGATGTACCGCACGTCCATCAGGCCCGCGTCCAGGGCGGGGCGCATCGTCGGGGCGAAACCCTTCGGCCGGTACGGGCCGTTGCCGACGAACAGCATCCACACCAGGTGCGGCTCGCCGTTCAGCTCCACCCGCATCGGCCGCGACGTGCGCAGCACCGAGGCCAGGGCGATGGCCGCCGCCGGCCACTTGCCCCACTTGTCCTGCAGCTTCTCCCTCAGCCGGACCATGTCCGGGTAGCCGCCCAGGCTCGCGGTGTTGACGAACCAGCGCGGTCCGGCGCCGTCCACCGACACCGCCGCCAGGTCCACCAGCGCGCCGTCGCCGTCCGCGACCGCCCTGGCGGCGTCGTCCAGCCCCTGCACGCCGACGTCGCGGGCGAAGTGGTTCAGCGTCCCGGCGGGCACC
>NZ_JBFAAX010000436.1:0-4852 GCF_040639995.1 Actinosynnema sp. NPDC023658
GACCCCGTCGAACCGCACCGAGCCCCGCACGTCGCCCAGCGGCGTCGGTTCCTCCGGCTCGCGCACCTCCGGCCGCTCCTCCAGCACAGGTCGGGCCGTTCCACGTGGTGGCCGCCCGCGTCGACCCCGACGGCGCTCGGCACGTGTTCACCCACGACACCGAGCTGCGGCTCGTCGAGGTCACCAACCCGCAGTTGCTGACCTGGCGCTACACCTACGACCCGGCCGGGAACCTGCTGCGGGAGCTGGACTTCGACGGCCGCGCCACCTCCTACGAGCACGACGCGGCGAAGCGGCTCGTCCGGCTGACCAACGGCGAGGGCGAGGCCATCGCGATCACGCGGGACGCGCTCGGCCGCCCGGTCGAGCAGCGCACCGACGACGGCGCGGTGACGGCGTTCGACTACGACGCGGCGGGCCGCGTGCTCACCGCGACGAACCCGGACGCCGAGCTGGTCTTCACCCGCGACGCGCTCGGCCGACCGCTGAGCGAGACCGTCAACGGCCGCACCCTCACCTCCACCTACGACGCGCTGGGCCGCCGCACGTCCCGCACCACGCCGACCGGCCACCGCTCGGACTGGCAGTACGACCGCGTCGGCCTGCCCGCAGCGCTGACCACGAACGGCACCCGGATCGCCTTCGCGCACGACGCAGCCCGCCGCGAGGTGCACCGGTGGCTGAGCGCGGACGTCGCGGTCACCAGCTCGTGGGACAGCTCCGGTCGGCTCACCGCGCGCCAAGTGGTCGGCTTCGACGGCCCGGACGGCCGCCGGGTGCCGCGACCCCGCTACGGGCGCGGCTGGACCTACCGGCCCGACGGCGTGCCGGACTCGGTGCGGGACAGCTTCGACGGGCACCGCCGCTTCGACCTCGACCACCGCGGCCGGGTCACCGCCGTGCGCGCGGCGACGTGGACCGAGAACTACGCCTACGACGCGTCCGGCAACCTCGCGTTCGCCGCGGACAGCCGGGCCGCCGACTCACCGGTGGCCGGGCCGAGGTCCACGTCCGGGACGCTGGTGCGCCGCGCGGGCCGCACCCACTACGACCACGACGCCCAGGGCCGCGTGGTGCGCGCGTTGCGGCACACGCCGTCCGGCGCGCGGCAGGTCTGGGCGTACCGGTACGACGCGCGCAGCAGGCTCGTCGAAGCCGTCAACCCGGCCGGGCAGCGGTGGACCTACCACTACGACCCGCTGGGCAGGCGGATCGCCAAGCGACGGCTGGACGGCGGCGGCGCGGCGGTCGAGGAGGTCAGGTTCCACTGGGACGCCCAGGTGCTGGCCGAGCAGGAGCACGTGGTCGCCGGGACGCCGTTCGTCGCCACCACCACGTGGGACCACCGGCCCGGCTCGTGGACCCCGGTCAGCCAGGAGCGCCGCACCACCGCGGCCGACGCGCCGCAGCACGTGGTTGACCGGCGGTTCCACGCGATCGTCACGGACCTCGTCGGCACGCCGACCGAGCTGGTCACCACCGACGGCCGCGTCGACTGGAGGCAGCGGACCAGCCTGTGGGGCGAGGAACGAGGACCGGTGGGCGCGGACGGCGCGGACTGCCTGTTGCGCTTCCCCGGCCAGTACCACGACCGCGAGACCGGGCTGAACTACAACTACCACCGCTACTACGACCCGGCGACCGGCAGCTACACCACGCCCGACCCGCTCGGCCTCGACCCCGCGCCCAACCACCGCGGGTACGTGGACAACCCGCTGGCCCTGCTCGACCCGGTCGGCCTCATCACCCGCGACCGCTACCTGCGCCTGGACCGGGACGGCTGGTCCAACTACACGTTGAGCGACTCGAACGGCACGGTCTACTACTCCGGCCAGTTCGGGCCCGACGCCACCCAGGCCGACGTCGAAGCCAGGCACGCCGCCAACCACAACCGGTACGACCCCGCCAACGGCGACACGATCTCGGTTGTGCCGGGCACGCGGACCTACGGCGAGTCCAGCCTCATGGAACAGCGGTTGGCGGAGCAGTACGGTACGGTCATCGGCCGCGACGGCGACAACTACCGAGGCAACCGGCAGAACCCCATGGGCGAGGACCGCTTGGCCGAGTACGAGGAGTACGAGCACCGCAAGACCAACGGGTTGGGGTGTCCGTGAGCGACGTCCCACCGCCCGCCGAGGCGCTGGACGAGCTGGCCGCGGGCTTCGCGGAGGTCGCCGCCCGGTTCACCGAAGAACTCGGCGGCGCACCCACGTTGGCGGAGTTCCTGGAGGTGCTCGGCTGGGCGATCCCGAGCACCGACGCCGTCGACGGCGCGTTCACCCGGCCGGCGAAGCTCGTCGCGACGGTCAAGGGCGCCAAGCGCTACGCGAGCGACCGGCCGTCCCGGGTGTCCGAGCTGAACGACGGGGTCTTCGAGGACGCCCGGGCCCACGTCGGCGTCCTGGCGGACCGGGTGCGGGCCGCGGGCGGTGCGCCGCTCACGCCGGGGCAGTTCGCGGCGGCGGTCCTGGAGGTGCTGCGGACCGGTCGGGTCGGCCTGGCCGACGTCGGCGCGGACGAGGTGCGCAAGCTCGTCGTCGAGGGCACGGGCAAGCGCACGGTGAAGCTCACGCCGGGCGACGTGCTGGCGATCCCCGTCCCGGGCGGCTACCGCCTGGCCGTGGTGATCACCAGGAACCGGTTCGGCACGGCCATCGGCCTGTTCGAGGGCGTGTCCCGCGACGGCCGCCCGGTCGCGGACGTCCTCGGAGCGCCCCGCCGGCTGCCGGTCTACACCGAGGAGAGCCTGGTCAAGAACGGCACCTGGAAGGTCGTCGACCACGACGAGGGCCTGCTGGGCTCGTTCCCGGCCGACCCGGAGGTCTACCACGAGCCGAACGCGTGGCCGGGCGTCGACACCGGTGAGCACGGCGCCGCCGAGACCGCCGACGGTCCGTTGCGGATGATCGACGAGGCGGAGGCGCGCGAGGTGGGCCTGCTGGACGGCACCTACCGCCAGACCCGTCCCGCCGCCTACCTGCAGAAGCTCCTGGGCGAGGAACCGGACGCCCGCTGAGCCCCGGCTCCCGCTCTCCTACCGGGTGGTGTCCCCGACATCGCCGCCCGCACGGCTGAGCCCGCCGTTCCGCCCCTCCGCGCTGGCGCGGGCCGCGTCGAAGCGGCGGGTCACGTCGGCCCAGTTCACCAGCGTCCACAGCTTCTGCACGTAGTCCGGCCGGACGTTGCGGTACTGCAGGTAGTAGGCGTGCTCCCACGCGTCGAACACCAGCACCGGGGTGGTGTTCAGGCCCACGTTGCCGTGGTGGTCGTACACCTGCTCGACGACCAGGCGCCCGGACAGCGGCTCCCACGCGAGCACTCCCCAGCCCGAGCCCTGCACGAGCGCGGTCGCGGCCGAGAGCTGCTTGGCGAACGCGTCGAACGAGCCGAAGTGCTCGTCGATCGCCGCCGCCAGCTCGCCGTCGGGCCGGTCGCCGCCGTCGGGGCTGAGGTTGTCCCAGAACATCGTGTGCAGGACGTGCCCGGAGAGGTTGAACGCGAAGGTCTTCTCCAGGCCGACGATGCCGGAGAAGTCCTCCTTCTCCCGGATCTCCGCGAGCCGTTCGAGGCTGTCGTTCGCGCCCTTGACGTAGGCCGCGTGGTGCTTGCCGTGGTGCAGTTCCAGGATCTCCCCGGTGATCGCGGGTTCGAGCGCCGCGTAGTCGTAGGGCAGGTCGGGCAGCACGTACTGGCTCATGGGCTTCTCCGGGGGACGTCGTCGCGATCGTTATTGCCACTATCTAGCAAGAGCAACTTTGTGGCAACTAGCGTGGTGATCACGTCGGCTCGTCGTCGTCCGCCTTGCCCGCGGTGCGGGGTCGGGGGATGGGCCGCTTGTTAGGCTCCCCACTCGTGCGTGCCCTCTTCCCAGGATCTTTCGACCCGGTGACCCCGGGCCACGAGGACGTCCTGCGCCGCGCCGCGCTCCTGTTCGACGAGGTCGTCGTCTGCGTCATGTCCAACCCGGCCAAGACCGGCCGCTCCCCGGTCACCGAGCGGCTCGACCGGCTCCGCGCGGCAGCCGCCGGCCTGGCCAACGTCACGATCGACGCCCACACCGGCGGCCTGCTGGTCGACTACTGCCGCCGGACGGGGATCGACGTCGTCGTCCGCGGGATCCGCGACCTCCACGACCTGGACTACGAGACGCCGATGGCCCGCATGAACCACGACCTGGCCGGCGTCGAGACGGTGTTCATCGCCGCGGACCCCACCCGGGCCCACCTCTCGTCCACCCTCGTCACCGCGCTGAGCGAGCACGACCTCGACGGGTGACGGGGGCCACCCCCGGTGGCGGCACCGCGTCCGTGATCGGGCGGGACCTCGACCGGGGAACGCGCCTCCGTCGCAGGTGATCAGGGGTGTTCGCGATGGGCGCGCTCGTCTGGCAGGCTGGGGGCAGGCCCGCAGGGGCCGCGCAAGGCTGTACCCGGCTGCGGCCGGTGGCGGCGACGTCGGGGAATTCGAGTGAGGTGCAGGCGCCCGCGCGGGGCCGATGAGCGCATGGTGGAGACCGGTCCTGCCGTCCTGCCGCACGAGTTCGCGACCGACGTCGCGTGGCTGGGAGCCCCCTACGCGGCCGTGCACGCGGACGCGACGGGCGTCGTGCGGGCCGCGAACGAGGCCGCGAAGCTGCTGTTCCCCCACGCCGCGCCGGACCTGCCGCTGACCGTCTGGGCGGGCTGGCTGGGCCGGGCGCACCAGGCGCCCGAGGGCGTGGCGCGCGGCCTGCTGGGCGACCGCAGCTTCGAGGCGCACCCCGTGGACCACGGCGACGGCGCGGTGACGTGGTGGCTGGTCGAGGACACCGACGCCCGGCTCGCGCGGAACTCGCTGAGGCTCGAACGGG
>NZ_JBFAAX010000437.1:0-2926 GCF_040639995.1 Actinosynnema sp. NPDC023658
GGCGTGGCGGGGTCGGGGGCGGACGGCACGTAGACGCCGATGAGGGTCGGGTGCACGCCGTCGACGGCGAAGACCGTCGCCGTCGCCACGCCGGGGCACGCCGACATCGCGCGTTCCACCTCGGCGGGTTCGATCCGCACGCCGCGCACCTTCAGCTGGCGGTCGACGCGGCCGGTGAAGACCAGCGTCCCGTCCGGTCGGGCGCGGACCAGGTCACCGGTCCGGTAGGCGCGGCCCGCGTCGGCGGGGCTGAACCGCTCGGCGGTCAGGTCCGGGCGCCGGTGGTAGCCCCAGGCGACGGTGGGACCGGCCACGGAGAGCTCGGCCGTGCCGTTGTCCTGCGGCGTCAGGATCTCCCGGATGTGGGGCAGGGCCCGGCCGACGGGCACGTCGTCGGTGTCGCGCAGGGCGCGGCCGACCGCGCCGCCGATGTCGGCGGCGTGGGTGACCATGACGGTCTCGGTCTGGCCGTAGGCGTTGATCAGGCCCACGTGCTCGGGGACGTGCTCGGACCACAGCCGCACGGTCCGGGCCTTCGCCTCCTCACCGCCCATGACGACCAGCCGCAGGCTCGGTGGCAGCGGTTCGCCGGTGGTCACGAGGTGGTCGACCAGCTCGTTCCACAGGGCGGTGGCGAGATTGATCACCGTGACACCCCGGTCGGCCGCGGGTTGAGCACCGTCTCCAGGGCCCGCCCGCACAGCGTGAACGCCAGCACCACGCACACCACGCCCAACCCCGGCGGGATGAGGAACCACCACGCCCGCTGCGACACCGCGCCGTGCATGTTCGCCGCGTGCAGCAGCGACCCCCACGACACGCGCGTCGGGTCGCCCAACCCCAGGAACGACAGGGTCGACTCGGCCACGATCGCGCTGGCCACCGTCAACGTCGTGTTCACGAACACCAGCGGCAGCACCGCGGGCAGCACGTGCTTGCCGATCACGTGCCCGTGCCCGCCGCCCAGCGCGCGGGAGCGCTCGATGAACGGCCGCGCCTCCACCGCCAGCGTCTGCGCCCGCACCAGCCGCGCCGTCGCGGGCCACGACGTCACCCCGATCGCCAGCACGATCGTGCCCAGGCCGCGCGGCAGCACGGTCGACAACGCGATCGCCAGCACCAGCGACGGCAGCACCAGGAAGAAGTCGGTGAACCTCATCAGCACCGCCGACACCCACCCGCCGAAGTGCGCCGCCGAGATGCCCACCACGGTGCCGATCAGCACCGACAGGACCGTGGCGGCCAGCCCGACGACCAGCGAGATCCGGGTGCCCCACCACGTCAGCAGCAGCACCGAACGCCCGTTGTGGTCGGTGCCCAGCCAGTGCTCGGCCGACGGCGGCTGCCACGGCGAGGCGGTCACCCGCGTCACGTCCAGCCCCGACGCGTCGGTCACCAGCGGCGCGAGCACCGCCAGCAGCGTGATCACCACCAACCCGATCAGCCCGGCCAGGCCGCCGCGCTGGGAGGCGAACTCCCGCCACGTCGCCCGCGCCGCGGCCCGCCGCCGTTGCCACGCGATCGCCGTCATGCCGCACGCACCCTCGGGTCCAGGACCCGGTAGAGCAGGTCCGCGAACACGTTCATGGTGATCACCGCGCCGGCCAGCACCACGAACGTGCCCTGCAGCAGCGGCAGGTCGGGCCCGGTCAGCGCCTCGTAGGTCAGCAGCCCCAACCCGGGCCAGGAGAACACCGTCTCGACCGTGATCGCGCCCGACACGACCAGTCCCAGGTGCAGGAACACCAGCGTCACGGTCGGCAGCAGCGCGTTGGGCACCGCGTGCCGACGCCGCACCAGGTCGTCGCGCAGGCCCTTCGCGCGGGCCGTGGTCAGGTAGTCGGCGTGCATCTCCTCCAGCAGCGAGGACCGCATCACCAGCAGGTACTGCGCGTAGACCACGGCGATCATGGTCAGGCACGGCAGCACCATGTGGTGGGCCACGTCCAGCGACTGGGACAGGAAGTCCGGCGGCGTGTCCGGGTAGCGCATGCCGCCGCTGGGGAACAGGTCGCCGGTCGCCAGCGACAGCAGCATGCCCAGCCAGAACGTCGGCATCGCCCACTGGGCCAGCGCCAGCCCGGTGGAGATCCGGTCCGACCGCGACCCGCGCCGCCACGCGCCCCGGATGCCCAGCCACAGCCCGAGCACCACGGCCAGCACCGTGGAGGTGCCGGTCAGCAGCACGGTCGGCCACAGCCGTTCGCCGATCAGGTCCAGCACCGGGCGGCTGTAGACGTAGGACGTGCCCAGGTCGCCGTGCAGCGCCGCGGTGAGGTAGTCGACGAACTGCGCGGTCAGCGGCTTGTCCACGCCCAGTCGGGCGCGCAGCTCGGCCAGCTGGTCGCCGGTCACCGGCCTGCCGCGGGTCATCGCGACCACCGGGTCGCCGGGGATGACCCGGAACAGCAGGAACCCCAGCGCCACCACGAGCAGCAGGCTGACCAGCGCGCCGCCGACCTTGCCCGCCAGGTGCCGGATCACTCGCGGTCCTCCGCGCGCGAGCCGCGCCGACGACCGACCAGCCAGGCGATGCCGAGGAGCACGACGATCGCGCCGCCGACCAGGCCCACCACCAGGCCGGTGTTGGAGCCGGTCGACTGCCCGGCCGCCGAGGCGGGCGTCGCGCCGTAGTAGCCCCACATGCCGTTCTGCGCCATGATCACGCCGTCGGGGTCGGGCTGCACCGGGAACGAGGCGAACTTGTCGCTGCGGTAGGCCTCCAGCGCGTTGTCGTAGCCCAGGACCACGGCCGGGACCTGGTCGTAGAACCGCTGCTGCATCTTCTTGACCAGCTCGCGCCGCTTGGCCGGGTCGAACTCGGCGCGCTGCTGGGCGTAGAGGGCGTCGTACTCGGCGTCGCAGAAGAACGTGTCGGTGGTGCCGCCTTTGCCGTCGGCGTTGGGCCGCTGGCCGCAGGTGTTCA
>NZ_JBFAAX010000437.1:2936-4823 GCF_040639995.1 Actinosynnema sp. NPDC023658
GGGTTGGTGCCCCAGCCGGAGAACTGCAGGTCGAACGTGCCGGCCGTGCCCGCCTCGTTGAGCTGGTTGTCCGACACGATCTGCACGTCCACCACGATGCCCAGGTCGGCCAGCGACCGCTTGACGAACTCGCCGGTCTGCTCGTCGTAGGCGCGGCTGGCGTGCCCGAGCAGCCGCAGCTCCATCCGCCTGCCCTGCGGGGAGACGCGGATGCCGTCCGCGCCGCGCGCGTACCCGGCCTGGTCGAGGTCGGCGTTGGCGGAGGCCGGGTCGTGCGGGCGCGGCGAGTCGGGTTCGAAGTGGTAGTCGGCGAACACCGGCGGGATCGGGCCGGTGCCGCGCTGCGCGTAGCCGCCGTTGACCCGCTCGATGATCGCGTCCAGGTCGATCGCCTTGGCGATGGCCCGCCGCACCACCACGTCCTTCAACGCCGGGTGCCCGTCACCGATCGGCACGCCGTCGCGGGTGGCCGCGCCGGAGTTGATGACGATCTCGTTGAAGCGGCGGCCCTGCGCCTTGTTGCGGGTGATGCCGGACTTGTCCGCCAGCGAGTCGAACTGGGCCGGTCCCATCCGGTTGACCAGGTCGACCTCGCCCTTGTTCAACGCCTGCACCGCGCCGTCCACCGTCTTGTAGTAGGTGAACGTCAGCTCGTCGTACTTCGGGGCGCCCCGCCAGTAGTCCTTGTTCGCCTTGAACCGGATGAACTCGTTGGCCCGGTACTCGGCCAGCACGAACGGCCCGCTGCCCACCACCGGCGTCTGGTCGTTGTGGTACTCCGCGATGTCGGTGACCTTCGACCACACGTGCTCGGGCACGATCGGCACGTCCAGCGCCAGCATGGTGGCCTGCGGCTGCTTGGTCTTGATCACCAGCGTGCGGTCGTCGGTCGCGGTGACGGACTCGAAGTCGGCGGTGAAGCTGCCGTTGGCGGTGGCCGCGACCTCGTCGCGCATCATCAGGTCGTAGGTGAACGCCGCGTCCTTGGCGGTGATCGGCTGCCCGTCGGACCACTTCTTGCCCTCGGGCACGTGGAAGGTCCAGGTCAGCCGGTCCTCCGAGGACTCCCACCGGTCGGCCAGGCCCTCCACCGGGTGCTGGTCCTTGACGTCGTAGGCGGTCAGGTAGTCGTACATCAGCCGGCCGACCTCGGTGCCCGCCTGGAACACCGACAGGAACGGGTTGAGCGAATCCACCTGCTGGGTGATCGCCACCCTGAGGGTCACCGCCTGTTGCGCCTGCGCCTGTGTCCGCGCCGGTGTCGGCGCGAGCACCACCACCACTGCCATCGCCGCCGTGACCGCGCCGAACCGTCGGATGCCCACAGTGACCGCCTCCCGCCCCTGAGTGGAAGTCAAGAAGTAACCATTGAGGTGAGGTGCGCGTCAAGAAGCGACGACGGCTCGGTACGGTGAACTCATGCGGATCTTGATCTCGGCGGACATGGAGGGGGCGACGGGGGTCACCTGGACCGCCGACGTCGTCCCGCAGACCGAGCAGTGGCAGCGGTTCCGCCGGCTGTTCACCGGTGACGTCAACGCCTGCGTCGCCGGGGTCCACGACGGCGGCGCGACCGGCGTGCTGGTCAACGAGGCCCACTCCTCGCAGCGCAACCTGCTGCTGGAGGACCTGGACGAGCGGGCCAGGCTGCTCACCGGGCGGCACAAGCCGCTGTCGATGATGCAGGGCGTCGACTCCGGAGTGGACGGCGTGGTGTTCCTCGGCTACCACGCGGGCGCCGGCCAGGAGGGCGTGCTCGCGCACACCTACCTGGAGAACTCGATCACCGGCGTGTGGCTGGACGGCGTGCCCGCGAGCGAGGGCAGGCTCAACGCCGCTCTGGCCGCCGTGCACGGCGTCCCGGTGCTGCTGGTCACCGGCGTCGAC
>NZ_JBFAAX010000438.1:0-4809 GCF_040639995.1 Actinosynnema sp. NPDC023658
AACGGCGATCCGGTACGCGGACAGGTCGTGCGGGTCGCCGCACAGGGAGCACACCCGCCGCAGGCCGCCCGGCAGCACCAGCACGACGTGCGACCCGCCGCGTCAGGCGGGGAGCTCGCGCCGCACCACCGGCGTGAAGGCGAGCGGGCACACGGGCGGCGCCTCGTCCCGCACGTCGACCACCACCCGCACCCTGATCGGCAGCTTCGGAGCCACGCCCTCACCCCGCCACGATCGGGCCGCCGACGCGGACGACACCACTGGCGAGGACGCGGGCGTCGAGCCCGGCCCGGTTGACCAGCGGGCCGAACACCGGCTTGTCCAGCAGGTCCTCCAGGTAGCGGCACGGTACGTTCAACCGCCCGCCGTACAGCAGCGTCCCGCCGACCCGGAAGTGCTTGCCCATCAGGTGTTTGAGCGCGATCCCCGAGGTCACCAGGTTGCGCCGCGTCTCCACCGGGGGACAGGTCGATGCCGTGGTCGCGGGCCTGCGGGGTGCCAGAAGTCGGCCGCGTGGCTCTACCTGCGTTTACGCAGCTGTGATTCGTGCTCGTCGATCAGGCCTCCGAGGCCTGGTCGGCGGAACAGACGCGACGCGGTGTGTGTCGACTCTATAGTTTCAGTGTAGACTGAGTCGAACTTGTACCGCTCGAAAAGTCAGCGCTGCTGGTCAGGCGGCATGGTAATACTCGGCGAGGATGCCGCCCAGTCGCTGCGGTCGGCGGATGTCGAGCTGGGTGATGGGTGTCTGATCGGCTGCTGGCTGTGGCAGCGGTCGTAGCGGTCGGGCGTTGGCGATGCCTTGGATTCAGGACAGCAATTCGGTCGTGGCTGACGCACAGAGAGCCGATCTGTCCGGACCGCAAGACCGCAGACCGGCATTTCGACGTTGTGCTTGCCGAAAATATCGTCCGTGCTGGTCAGGCTGCGTGGTGGTACTCGTGGAGGATGCCGCCCAGTCGGTGCCGTCTGCGGATGTCGAGTTGGGTGACGGCTGCTTGGTCGGCCGCTGGTTGTGGCAGTGGTTGTAGCGGTCGGGCGTTGGCGATGCCTTGGTGGGGTCGGTGGTTGTTGTAGAAGTGCTCGTACTCGCGCAGGGCGTGCAGCAGGTGCTGTTGGTTCCAGATCAGCGTTCGGTCGAGCAGTTCGCGTCGGCAGCTGCGGATCCAGCGTTCCATGATCGCGTTCATGCGCGGTATGCGGACGCCGCTGAGGACGACCCGGATGCCGGCGTCGGCGAGGACGGCGTCGAACAGTGCCGGGTACTTACCGTCCCGGTCGCGGATCATGAACCGCGCGTGTTTGCCCGCGTCGTCGAGGTCCATGACGAGGTTCCTGGCGGCTTGGGTGACCCAGGAGGCGGTGGGGTGTGCGGTGGTGCCCAGGACTCTGATTCGGCGGCTGGTGTGCTCGATGACCGCGAGTACGTACTGGCGGGTGCCGCTCAACGTGGAGGTCTCGAAGAAATCGCAGGCCAGCAGCGCGTCGGCCTGGGAGCGGAGGAAGGCCGACCAGGTCGTCGTGGTGCGCTGGGGCGTGGGGTCGGTCCCTGTGTCCTTGAGGATTTGCCAGACGGTGGATGCTGCGACCTTGACGCCGAGCACGAGGAGTTCGCCGTGGATGCGGCGGTAGCCCCAGGTGGGGTTCTCCCGTGCCAGGCGCAGCACCAGGAGTCGGATCGAGCGGACGGTCCGTGGACGGCCGGGCCGCCTGGGACGGGATCTGGCTGCATGGCGGCGTGCGGGGAGGTCGCGGTGCCAGCGCAGCACTGTCTCCGGACGGACCAGTAGTCGGAGCCGACGAAGCGCATCGGCCGGGAGTCGGTGCAGCAGTGCCGCGAGGAACGCGCGATCTCCGGGGGAGAACCGCGGACGCGCGTTGCCCAGTTGGCGTTCCAGGATCATGATTTGATGCCGCAGTGCCAGGATTTCCGTGTCCTTGTCCCGGTCGCTCATAGGCAGTAGGCGCAGCAGAGCGAAGGCGTTGGTCACGCCGAGGTAAGCCAGTCGGAGCAGCACAGTTGCCATCATGTCGCGTCAGTCGACGAGGCGTGGAGCAGGAGCGGGCCCTGACCCCGGATGTTGGACACGGGGTTATGCGGCTGGGGTCAGCGTAACCGGTGTTGGTAGCAGGCTGTTCTCGTAGTCGATCGGGGATGTCTGGCCGAGGTGGGAGTGACGTCGTCGGGTGTTGTAGCGGTGCGCCCATCCGAACACCGCCAGGCGTGCTTCCCTTTCACTGCCCCAGCTCCGGGCGCCTTGCAGTGTTTCGCGTTTGAAGGAGGCGTTGAGGCTTTCGGCGGCGGCGTTGTCCGCGGAGCTGCCCACCGCGCCCATGGACCTGGTGATCCCGGCGGTGCGACAGGCGTCGGCGAAGGATTTGGCACCGTATTGGGACTCGGTTGCCCAATTAAGAATGCGCTGGTCACGGGTGGTTTCACGTCGTGATCGTCTAAGTGGATGATGATCCACTGCGGCGGGCGTCTGTCCTGTTCGCGGGAGGGATTAGGTGATGTCGGTCCAGCCTCGCCCGTGGCCGGAGGTTCCCGAGCAGACCGTGGTGGTGGCCAGGGCGGCGTTCCCGAAGGGGACGTTGGCGATGCGGGTCCGGGACGAGTTGCCCGGGCTGTTCGCGGACGAGGAGTTCGCGTCGGCGTTCGGGGTTCGGGGCAGGCCGGGGATCTCACCGGGGCAGTTGGCGCTGGTCACGGTGTTGCAGTTCGCGGAGAACCTGACCGACCGGCAGGCGGCGGACGCGGTGCGGGCCCGGATCGACTGGAAGTACGCGCTCGGGCTGGAATTATCCGATTCGGGATTCGACCACACGGTGTTGACCGGTTTCCGACAGCGGCTGATCGATCACGGCCTTGAGGAGACGGTGCTCGACCTGCTGCTGGCCCGGTGCGTGCGGCTCGGACTGGTCAAGCCGCGTGGCCGACAGCGCACCGACTCCACCCACGTGCTGGCCGCGGTGCGCTCGGCCAACCGGCTCGACTTCCTGGCCGAGACCCTGCGCGCGGCCCTGGAAGCGCTGGCCGCGACCGCGCCGGACTGGCTGGCCGTCCGGATCGACGCCGACTGGGTGCGGCGCTACGGCGCCCGGATGGACTCCTACCGGCTGCCGCACGGCCGGGCCGAACGCGCCGAGGCCGCCACCCGGGTCGGCATCGACGGATTCCGGTTGTTGGAGGCGGTTCACGCGGCGGACGCGGCGGTGTGGTTACGGGAGATCCCGGCCGTGACCGTGCTGCGGACCGTGTGGATCACGCAGTACCACCGCACGGTCACCCACGACGGCGAGGAGGTGGCCTGGCGGAAGGAGAAAGACCTCCCGCCCAGCAGAGCACGTCTGTGTTCCCCCTACGACACCGACGCCCGCTACGCGACCAAACGCGGATCCGGTTGGGAGGGCTACAAGATCCACCTCACCGAGACGTGTGACGATGTTGTCGCCACGGGATCGCCGCATCTGGTCACCAACGTGGTCACCACCGACGCGACCGTCACCGACGTGGAGGTGCTCGAACAAATCCACGCCGACCTCGATCGCCGGGGCCTGGTGCCCGGCGAGCATGTCGTGGACGCGGGCTACACCTCCGCCGACCTGATGGTCGGCGCCCGCCGTGAGCACGACATCACCCTGCTCGGCCCGCTGCGCGTCGACAACTCCGCGCAGACACGGATCGGTGAGGGTTACGGTCGCGCCGCGTTCACCATCGACTGGGACCGACATCAGGTCGTGTGTCCGCAAGGGGTGCGGAGCACGATCTGGTCGGAGTGCTCCGAACGCGGCCGCGACTCGGTCGTGGTCAGTTTTCCCGTCACCGCCTGCCGATCCTGCCCGGTCCGTCCACAATGCACACGATCGACCCGGTCCGGACGCCAACTGATGCTACGAGCCCGGGACGTTCACGAGGCGGTCGAGCAGGCCCGGACCGAGCAGACGACCGACGAGTGGAAGCAGCGCTACGCGGTCCGGGCCGGTGTCGAGGGCACCGTCCACCAGGCGGTCGCCGTCACCGGGGTCCGTCGCTGTCGCTACGTCGGGCTGCCCAAGACGCGCCTCGCCCACGTCTTCGCCGCCACCGCCCTCAACCTGATCCGCCTGGACGCATGGTGGAACGGCGCATCACCCGGACAGCGGAGCACCAGCCACCTCGCCAGCCTCCACCTCGCCGCATAGCCGAATTGGGCAACAGAGTCGTATTGGGCTCCGTGGTCGCTGTGGAAGATCGCCCCGGCCAGGCTGCCCCGTGTCCGCTCGGCGGCGTGCAGGGCGTCGAGGACCAGGTCGACGCGCATGTGGTCGGCGACGGCCCAGCCGACCAGCCGGCGCGAGCACAGGTCCATCACGGTCGCGAGGTAGAGGAAGGTGCCGTCGGCGATGGGCAGGTAGGTGATGTCTCCGACGTAGCGGGTGTTGGGCTCCTGGGCGGTGAAGTCGCGTCCGAGCAGGTCCGGGGCCTTGACCGCGGTGGGGTCGGCCGTGGTGGTGCGGTGCCGGCGGCGCAGCCGCAGCCCGGCCAAGCCGATGCCGCGCATCACGCGGGCGACGCGCTTGTGGTTGACCTCGTGTCCGGTGTCGTGCAGTTCGGCGGTGATCCGCGGGACGCCGTAGGTGCCCGCCGACTCGCGGTGGATTACCCGGATGCGCGCGGCCAGCTCCGCGTCGGCCGCGGCGCGGGCCGCCCGGTCCGGGGCGGTGGCCTTCCAGTGGTAGTAGCTGGACCGGGCGAGGCCGATGACCTGGCACAACCGCTTCACGCCGTACTGGCGTCGGTTTTCGGAGACGAACTCGAAGCGGTTCACC
>NZ_JBFAAX010000439.1:0-4797 GCF_040639995.1 Actinosynnema sp. NPDC023658
CGCGCCGGGCGCGATGGCGCCCTTGCGCGGGTGCAGCCCGAACATCCGCGCGGGCGTGGTGGAGCAGATCTCCACCCACCGCTCCAGGGTGATCTCGCCCTTCACCACGCCCTGGTGCAGCAGGTCCAGTCGGTGCTCGACGCCCGGCATCCCGTTGGGGATCTTCGAGAAGTCTCCGCGCCCCAGCTCCTTCTGGTCCTTGAAGCAGAACGGGCAGTGGTCGGTCGACACCACCGACAGGTCGTTGGTGCGCAGGCCGCGCCACAGCTCGGACTGGTGCTCCTTGGGGCGCAGCGGGGGAGAGGCGACGTACTTCGAGCCCTCGAAGCCCGGCTTCGCCAGGTCCTCCAGCGACAGGTACAGGTACTGCGGGCACGTCTCGGCGAACACGTTCTGCCCGGTGTCGCGCGCCTCGGTCACCGCGTCCAGCGCCTGCGCCGCGGACAGGTGCACGACGTACAGCGGCGCCCCGGTGACCTTGGCCAGCGTGATGGCCCGCGAGGTGGCCTCGCCCTCCAGCTCCGGGGGCCTGGTCAGGGCGTGCTCGACGGGGTCCGTGCGACCCTGCGCGAGCGCTTGCGCGACCAGTTGGTCGATCGCGATGCCGTTCTCCGCGTGCATCATGATCGTCGCGCCGGTGTCGCGGGCCTTCTGCATGGCGCGCAGGATCTCGTCGTCGGTGGCGTAGAAGACGCCGGGGTAGGCCATGAACATCTTGAAGGTGTTGACCCCCGCGTCGATGCAGGACTCCATCTCCTTCAACGACGTGTCGTGGACGTCGGAGAGGATCATGTGGAACCCGTAGTCGACGGCGCACCGGCCGGCGGCCTTCTCGTGCCACTTGTCCAACGTGGACAGCAGCGAGGAGCCCTTGTTCTGCACGGCGAAGTCGATGATCGTCGTGGTGCCGCCCCACGCCGCCGCGATCGTGCCGGTCTCGAAGGTGTCCGCGGAGAACGTGCCGCCGAACGGCATCTCCATGTGGGTGTGCCCGTCGACGCCGCCGGGGATCACGTACTTGCCGGTGGCGTCGATCGTCTCGTCGGCCTGGAGCTCGAAGCCGGGCGCCAGCAGCGCGGCGATCCGCTCGCCGTGCACCAGCACGTCGGCCTCGACCGCACCGGTCGCGTTGACCACCGTGCCACCCCTGATGAGCGTGCTCACGGGCGCACCAGCCCTTCGTAGGTGTCGGGTCGGCGGTCCCGGTAGAACGCCCACAGGTCGCGGACCTCGGCCAGCAGGTCCATGTCGAGGTCGCGCACCACGACCTCCTCCTCCGTGTCCGACGCCGCCTCGCCCACCAGCTGCCCGCGCGGGTCGGCGAAGTACGACTGGCCGTAGAACTCGTTGTCGCCCAGCGGCTCCACGCCCACCCGGTTGATGGTGCCGACGTAGTACTCGTTCGCCACGGCCGCCGACGTCTGCTCCAGCCGCCACAGGTACTCCGACAGCCCGCGGCTGGTGGCCGACGGGTTGAACACGATCTGCGCGCCGTTGAGCCCCAGCGCCCGCCAGCCCTCCGGGAAGTGCCGCTCGTAGCAGATGTAGACGCCCACCTTGCCCACGGCGGTGTCGAACACCGGGTAGCCGAGGTTGCCCGGCTTGAAGTAGAACTTCTCCCAGAACCCCTTCACCTGCGGGATGTGGTTCTTGCGGTGCTTGCCGAGGTACGTGCCGTCCGCGTCGATCACCGCGGCGGTGTTGTAGTAGACGCCCGGCTGCTCCTCCTCGTACATCGGCACGACGAGCACCACGCCCAGCTGCTCGGCCAGCTCGCACATCAGCTCGGTGGTCGGGCCGTCGGGGATGCCCTCGGTGTAGGAGTAGTAGTCCGCGTCCTGCACCTGGCAGAAGTACGGCCCGTAGAACAACTCCTGCAGGCAGACCACCTGCGCGCCCCGCGACGCGGCGGAGCGCACCGCCTCGACCGCGTTGGCGATCATCGACTCCTTGTCGCCGGTCCACTTCTGCTGCACCAGACCGGCTCGGACGACGTTCCCGCTCGGCACTGCGAGCAGGTCTCCGGTGTCGCTCACGCGTTCTCCCTCCGTGGCGCCAGCGCCAGGTAGACGAGCATGCCGCCGACCAGGCCGACGACCCAGTTGTAGTCGTACAGCGGTTTGAGCAGGGGGATCAGGCCGTCGGCCGGGAACGGGCCGCCGTACGCGCCTCCGACCGCGAGCACCGAGCCGACCAGCGTGGCCGCCACCGCGCGCCAGTTCCACCCCGCCCTGAACCAGTACGCGCCCCGTCCGGCGAGGTACAGGTCGGGCAGCTCCAGCCGCGTCCTGGCCAGCAGCCAGTACCCGGCGATGAAGACGCCCGCCACCGACGCCAGCAGGCCGCCGTAGAAGCCGAGCCAGGAGAAGATGTAGATGCCCGGGTCCGAGATCAGCCGCCACGGCTGGATCAGCACGCCGACCACGCCGGTGATCAGGCCGCCGACCGCGAACGTGATCTTCTTCGGGAACGCGTTGGAGAAGTCGTAGGACGGGCTCACCACGTTCGCCGCGAGGTTCGCCGAGACCGTGGCCAGCACGAGCGCGATGAGCGCCACCAGCACCACCGCGGTGCTGTCGAACCGGCTCGCCAGCTCGGCGGGGTCCCAGATCGCCTCGCCGTACAGCGCCATCGCGCCGGAGGTGGTCAGGATGGCCACGATGGCGATGAACGACATCGTGGTGGGCAGGCCGAGGACCTGGCCGACGACCTGCTTGCGCTGGCTGCCGCCGAACCGGGTGAAGTCCGGCATGTTCAGCGACAGCGTCGACCAGAACGCGATCATGCCCATCAGCGACGGGAAGAACACCTTCCAGAAGTCGGCGCCCCAGCCGAGCTTCGACGGCTCCGACAGGATCGGGCCGAACCCGCCCGCCTTCACCGCCACGTACCCGAGCAGCACCAGGAACCCGACGCTGACCAGCGGCGCGGTCCAGTTCTCGAACCGGCGGATCGCGTCCATGCCGCGCCAGATGACGAGCATCTGGACCACCCAGAACCCCAGGAAGCACAGCCACAGCGTCCACACCTGGCCCAGCACGACCGGCGCGTGCACCCACCCGTCGCCCGCCAGCCGGCCCACGATCACGTGCAGCGCCTTGCCACCCACCCACGTCTGGATGCCGAACCACGCGCACGCGATGAACGCCCGCAGCAGCGCCACCAGGTTCGCGCCCCGCACGCCGTAGAACGCGCGGGCGAACACCGGGAACGGGATGCCGTACTTCGTGCCCGCGTGGCTGTTGAGCAGCATCGGGACCAGCACGATCAGGTTGCCCAGGGTGATGGTCAGGAACGCCTGCACCCAGTCCATCCCCAACGCCACCAGCGACGCGGCCAGCGTGTAGCTGGGGATGTTGTGCGCCATGCCCATCCACAGCGCGAAGAAGTTGTAGGTGGACCAGGTGCGCCGCTCCAGCGGCACCGGCGCCAGGTCGGTGTTGTAGTGCGGGCTGCCCGCGATCGCGGAGTGATCACGCAGCTCGACGCGGCCGTCGGGATCGGCTGTGACCTGCGTTGCGGAGTCGAGGGCCATCGGTCACTTCCCTGTTACGCTCGTGAAACGCCCTTCGTGCGGGCGGTTCGGCGCGAATTCCATCCCGGCATCCTCCGGTCGACCCGCGTGCCCCGGCAGTGGCGAAGTGTCCACGCTTGCCATGATCAGTGCACACTCTGTCCAGTGCCACCCGAGCCGCTGGTCCGGGCCGGTCCGAGGCCCTCCGTCCGACCCTCGACGGGCGGGTGAACCGTGTCCTAACGTCCGTTGGATGAAGCTCGAACTGCGGCACCTGCGGGTCGTCTGCGCGATCGCGGACGCGGGCAGCCTGTCGAAGGCCTCCTCCCTCCTGGGCCTGGCGCAACCCGCCCTGACGGCCCAGTTGCACCGGATCGAGGGGATGCTCGGCGGCAGGCTGTTCGAGCGCGACCACAGGGGCGCGCGGGCCACCGCGCTGGGCGAGCTGGTGCTGGAACGGGCGCGCGTGCTTCTGCCCGCGTTCTCCCGGCTCCAGGAGGACGCGATGCGGCTGGTGGACGACGACGTGCCCGGCGACCGGTACCGGGTGGGCGCGGTGAACGGGCCCATGCTCGGCGGGCTGGTGCACCGGCTGACCGAGGCCCACCCCGGCGCCCACGTCTCGACCCAGGTGTCCTGGTCGGGCCAGGAGCTGTCCGCCATGGTCGCCGCGGGCCGGCTGGACTACGTGCTGGTCGGCGTGTGCGGCGACGCGCCGCCGCCGTCGGAGCACGGGCTGACCTGGAACGTCGTCGCGGTCGACCCGGTGTTCGTGCTGATGCCCGAGGACCACCCGTTCACCCTGCTGGAGGAGGTCGAGCTGGCCGCGCTGAAGGACACCCAGTGGGCGGTCGTGCCCGGCGACGGGTGCTTCGGCGACTGCTTCGTGGCCGCGTGCAGCCGGGCGGGCTTCACCCCGCGCACCATGTACGAGGTCGACATCAACAGCTGCATCGACCTGGCGTCCGCCGGCGACGCGGTCGCGCTGTGCCAGCCGACGTTCCGCCGCACGCCCGGCCTGGTCGCGATGCCGCTGGCGGGCGCACCGCTGCGCTGGCGTCACCTGATCGGCTGGGACCCGGAGGGACCGGCCGCCGCGTTCGGCCCGCGGGTGCTCCGCTACGCCGCCGAGGCCTACCGGGAGACCGCCGAGCGCAACCCGCGCTACGCGGGCTGGCTGCCGGGGCACCCCCACTTCGGCGCGGTACCGCACCACGCGGCGCTCTGACCGCCGCGCCGGCCGGTCGGGCCTCACCCCGCCGTATGACCCCAGTAGATCGCAA
>NZ_JBFAAX010000440.1:1672-3069 GCF_040639995.1 Actinosynnema sp. NPDC023658
ACGTGAGTGTCTCTTTCAGCGAGAAACGACAGGGCGATCCCCGCCTTCGAACCGCCGAGTAGTCGGTAGGCGTCGGCACTAGCGGGATGGTGTCTGGTTGTTCTTTGAGAACTGCACAGTGGATGCGAGCATCTTTGTGGCAAGTTATTAAGAGCACACGGTGGATGCCTTGGCACCAGGAGCCGATGAAGGACGTAGGAGACTGCGATAAGTCTTGGGGAGCTGTCAACCGAGCTGAGATCCAAGAATTTCCGAATGGGGAAACCCGGCCTCAGTCATGTGGGGTCACCTGCGCCTGAACACATAGGGCGTGTGGAGGGAACGCGGGGAAGTGAAACATCTCAGTACCCGCAGGAAGAGAAAACAACCGTGATTCCGTGAGTAGTGGCGAGCGAAAGCGGAAGAGGCTAAACCGTATTCGTGTGATACCCGGCAGGGGTTGCGTGTACGGGGTCGTGGGACCTGTCTGATCGTTCTGCCGGACGGTCGAGGAGTCATAAAACACTGTGGTTAGCGGAACGCGTCTGGAAAGCGTGGCCGTAGAGGGTGAAAGTCCCGTACGTGAAAACCCGGTGTCTCCTGACGGTGTTCCCAAGTAGCAGCGTACTCGTGAAATTCGCTGTGAATCTGGCGGGACCACCCGCTAAGCCTGAATACTACCTGGTGACCGATAGCGGACTAGTACCGTGAGGGAAAGGTGAAAAGTACCCCGGGAGGGGAGTGAAATAGTACCTGAAACCGTGTGCTTACAATCCGTCGGAGCCTTTAGGGGTGACGGCGTGCCTTTTGAAGAATGAGCCTGCGAGTTAGTGCTGCGTGGCGAGGTTAACCCGTGTGGGGTAGCCGTAGCGAAAGCGAGTCCGAATAGGGCGGTTGAGTCGCGTGGTCTAGACCCGAAGCGGAGTGATCTAGCCATGGCCAGGGTGAAGCGTGGGTAAGACCGCGTGGAGGCCCGAACCCACCAGGGTTGAAAACCTGGGGGATGAGCTGTGGTTAGGGGTGAAAGGCCAATCAAACTCCGTGATAGCTGGTTCTCCCCGAAATGCATTTAGGTGCAGCGTCGTGTGTTTCGTGCCGGAGGTAGAGCACTGGATGGTCTAGGGGGCCCACAAGCTTACCGAAATCAACCAAACTCCGAATGCCGGTACGTGAGAGCGCGGCAGTGAGACTGCGGGGGATAAGCTTCGTAGTCGAGAGGGAAACAGCCCAGAACGCCGGCTAAGGCCCCTAAGTGTGTGCTAAGTGGGAAAGGATGTGGGGTCGCCCAGACAACCAGGAGGTTGGCTTAGAAGCAGCCACCCTTTAAAGAGTGCGTAATAGCTCACTGGTCAAGTGGTCCTGCGCCGACAATGTAGCGGGGCTCAAGCACACCGCCGAAGCCGTGTCATTCAGATGTA
>NZ_JBFAAX010000440.1:3165-4773 GCF_040639995.1 Actinosynnema sp. NPDC023658
AAAGCGCCGTGGAAGTCTTCGGACGACTGTGGTTGTGGAGCGCGGGACCTGAACTTGTAGTAGTCAAGCGATGGGGTGACGCAGGAGGGTAGCTCCGCCAGTGAGTGGTAGTACTGGTGTAAGCGTGTAGGCCGTAGCATAGGCAAATCCGTGCTGCATGTAGGCTGAGACGTGATGCATAGCCGATTGAGGCGAAGTAGAGTGATCCCATGCTGCCGAGAAAAGCCTCTAGTGAGTGTTCATGCGGCCCGTACCCCAAACCGACACAGGTGGTCAGGTAGAGAATACCGAGGCGATCGGGCGAACTGTGGTTAAGGAACTCGGCAAAATGCCCCCGTAACTTCGGGAGAAGGGGGGCCGAGGGATTTGAAGCCCCTTGCGGGCTAGGATTTTTCGGCCGCAGAGACCAGCGAGAAGCGACTGTTTACTAAAAACACAGGTCCGTGCGAAGTCGCAAGACGATGTATACGGACTGACGCCTGCCCGGTGCTGGAACGTTAAGGGGACCGGTTAGCTCTTCGGGGCGAAGCTGAGAACTTAAGCGCCAGTAAACGGCGGTGGTAACTATAACCATCCTAAGGTAGCGAAATTCCTTGTCGGGTAAGTTCCGACCTGCACGAATGGCGTAACGACTTCTCGACTGTCTCAACCACAGGCCCGGCGAAATTGCATTACGAGTAAAGATGCTCGTTACGCGCGGCAGGACGGAAAGACCCCGGGACCTTTACTATAGCTTGGTATTGGTGTTCGGTTCGGCTTGTGTAGGATAGGTGGGAGACTGTGAAGCTGTGACGCCAGTCATGGTGGAGTCGTCGTTGAAATACCACTCTGGTCGTACTGGATGTCTAACCTCGGTCCGTGATCCGGATCAGGGACAGTGCCTGGTGGGTAGTTTAACTGGGGCGGTTGCCTCCCAAAGGGTAACGGAGGCGCTCAAAGGTTCCCTCAGCCTGGTTGGCAATCAGGTGTCGAGTGCAAGTGCACAAGGGGGCTTGACTGTGAGACCGACAGGTCGAGCAGGGACGAAAGTCGGAACTAGTGATCCGGCCATGGCTTGTGGAAGCGTGGTCGCTCAACGGATAAAAGGTACCCCGGGGATAACAGGCTGATCTTGCCCAAGAGTCCATATCGACGGCATGGTTTGGCACCTCGATGTCGGCTCGTCGCATCCTGGGGCTGGAGTAGGTCCCAAGGGTTGGGCTGTTCGCCCATTAAAGCGGTACGCGAGCTGGGTTTAGAACGTCGTGAGACAGTTCGGTCCCTATCCGCCGCGCGCGTAGGATACTTGCGGAAGGCTGTCCCTAGTACGAGAGGACCGGGACGGACGGACCTCTGGTGTGCCAGTTGTCCTGCCAAGGGCATTGCTGGTTGGCTACGTTCGGAAGGGATAACCGCTGAAAGCATCTAAGCGGGAAGCCTGTTCCTAGATGAGGTATCCCACCCTTTGTGGGTTAAGGCCCCCAAGAGACGATTGGGTTGATAGGCCGGAGATGGAAGGTCGGTAACGGCTGGAGTTGACCGGTACTAATAGGCCGAGGACTTGCTACGAAAATGCTACGCATCCACTGTGCGGTTCTGAGAGAGCCGAACCGGACCACCACGGTCCAC
>NZ_JBFAAX010000441.1:0-4773 GCF_040639995.1 Actinosynnema sp. NPDC023658
AGCTGGCGTAGCGGGTGTCGAGGCCCTGGTGGATCGGGGAGTTGGCGGTCAGCGCCAGCAGCACGGGCAGCCAGGGGCGCAGGTGGTTGCAGACCTGCACGGCGGTCTCCCGGTCCGGCACGGCGACGTGCACGTGGCAGCCGCACACGCCGTGCTCGGCGGCCAGCATCCCGTAGTCCCGCCCGATGCGCCGGTAGCGGTCGGAGTCGCTGAACTGCTGCCCCATCGGCCCGGCCAGCGGAACGCCGACCGCCAGCAGTCGCGCGCCGGACCGGAGGGCCGCCGACGCGGCCACCGAGCGCGCGCTCAGCAGGTGCCCGCGCACCTCGCCCACCGTGCGGCACACGGGCGTGTTGTTCTCCACCAGGTATCGCGTTAGATCCGGCTGGAGGTCCCCGCCCGACCGGTTCGCCAGCTCCACGACGTCCCCGGCGGCCGGGACGGGCAGGCCGGTGTCCGGGTCGACGACCAGGAACTCCTCCTCCACCCCCAGCGTCGGCACGTCGGAACCGGCCGGGAGGGGGTGATCAGCGTTGATCATGGTGTCCTCATCGCTCGCTGGTGATCCGCACGCGACCGCACCAGCGCGCCGTCGTCACGCGCCGACCACGGCGCTGCCCCGCACGAGGGCGGCCGCACGGGTGTCGGCAGGCTGTTCGACCGACCAGGAGTCCCCCGGCGGCACCGGTCGCATGAGTTCGGAACCGCCGGGGGGATCACCGGAATACCACTGCCGGGTGCGGGCAAACCGGGGTCTTCGCGCTCGTCGATCGCCGGTCCGCCGCGCCGCGCCGACCGATCCGGCGGCGCACGGGTGGTTTCGACGGTCCGGCGGGGGTACTCGATCGGCACGTCAAAAAGCCGGCGACCCGCAGTCCGCACCGATCGTGGCGGTCGACCCGTCCGCGGTCGGCCGGTGCGCTCCGAGCCCCCTGGACTCCGCCATGGCCACCACACCCCGTCCCGACCGCGGCGCGGTCATCACCTTCCTCAACCCGGACGTGCTCAACCCCGCGGCGTTCCTGCGCGGTGTCGTCATAGGACCGCCCGTGGTCGACCCGCAGACCGCGCACGCGTGGGTTCCGGTGCTGCTGCCCGACCGCACGGTGTCCGTGTTGGACACCAGGAACATCATCGAGGTGCAACCGTCCTCGGAGAACTCCTGAGCCGATCCGGAGTGGGCCGATCGGGAGTGGGCCGATCCGGAGTGGACGGACAGCGGGGGTCGTCGGACGGCTCAGCGCGCGTCCTCGCCCTCCTGCCACCGGTGGACGCCGGCGCCCTGCGCGTAGGACAGGTGGCCGCCGAGCGCGCCGCCGACGCCGAGCACCGCCAGCCCCACCAACCCCCAGGCGCGCGCGGCTCCGTCACCGCGGCACCGCGTCGAGGCGAGGAAGCAGCCCGCGGCGACCAGGTTGGCGACCGCGTGCAGGGCGCCGACGCGCCGCTGCCGGGCGTCCAGGCGGGAGAAGTCGGCCAAGCCGACCAGCACGGACGGCGGCGTCGCGGCGAGCCCGACCATGACCCGCTGCCGCGCGGCGGTGCGCCGGCCGAAGCCGATGTCGAGCACCGCGGAGCACGTCCAGGCGCCGATCGGCACGGTCACCAGCAACGGGTGCACCGGGTGGCCGAGCCACGCGCCGCGCAGCAGCCGGTCCGCCTTGCCCCGGCCCAGCACCCGCCGCACCGCCCGTGCGACCGCGCCGGCCGGTGCGTCGACGGCGTCGACCGATTCGGCGGCGTGCAATGTCCGACGTACTGCGCTCATGCGCCCCGAGTACCCGGCGCGGGCACGGTGAACCGCTCGCGGCCCGCCCGTGGGTCGGCGCTCCTGAGCACCCGCAGCCGCCGTTGGACGGTCACCGTCGTGGCGGATCGCGGTGCCCGTGCACCGCCTGGCGCCGGACGGAACCCCGCCCTCCTGGTCGTGCTCGGCTGGTTCTCGTGACTGGACCAGGAACGTCCCTGCGCGCGCTCGCCGCGGCCCTGGGCGGCGCGGCCGCCCTGCTGGCCGCCGCGCCCGCCGCCACCGCCGCGCCCTCGGTGCAAGTGCTGTGCGAAACCGGTGGCAACGCCTACTTCTGCGAGGTGTACGTCACCGGCGCCGTCGGCGCGACCACGATCCAGTGGGCCAAGAACGGCAGCGCCATGCCCGCCTCCGACAACATGTCCTACGTCAACCAGTCGTGCCGCGGCGGCACGTACCTGACCCTGACCGCCACGGTCACCGACGCCACCGGCGCGTCCACCGACTCGGCCTCGTTCGTCTGCTCGTCCGGTCCCTGGCCGTAAGCCCGCGCCGCTGCGCACGGCGCGTGGTCACGGCGAGACGAGCGTCATGCGGTCCAGCATCTCCTCCAGGTGGCCCTCCGACGCGGCGTGCGCGTAGTAGCCGTGGTAGAGATCGGTGAGCACGCGCACCACCGCGTCCGGCGGGAGCACCGGGTTGTCGCGGATCCCCCGCCACAGCACGATCATCGGCACCAGCCCGCCGGGGTTCGCGAGGTCCGGCATGGAGTAGTCGCCCAGCGACGTGACCGGTCGCGCCCCCCAGCGCTCGTAGAAGGCCACCCGCCGGGCCAGGAGCGGATCACGCCCCGGGGTCCGGACCGGGTCCTCCACCTCCAGCACGATCCCCTGCACCGAGGGGTCGGCCCGCAGGTCGTCCACGATCGCGGCGAGCACGGCGGCGCCCGTCCCCGAACCGCGCTCGGTGGGCTGCACGGCCAGGTACTCCAGGTAGGCCGCACCGGACTCGGGCAGGGACAGCGCCGTGGCGAACCCGGTCAGCCGGCCGTCGGCCGAGTGGGCCGTCCACAGCCAGGTGCTGTTGCGGCAGGAGACCGTGTCGTGCGCGCTGCGTTCGGCGGGCGGGAACGCTTCCTCCCAGATCGCCTCGATGCGCCGGCAGTCCTCAGGTGACACGGTCCGCCACTCACGTCGGCGCACCGAGGGCAGGTCGGACCCGGTACCAGGCTCGCTCATCTTCTGCCTGAACTCCTCGTCGGGACAGGGCACGCCCGAACACCGGGTCGTCCGCAGTCGGGTAACCGCACCGTTGAGCGGGTGATCCGATCGTTGCCCGCCGCACCCGGGATCCGCACCGCAGGATTGCGGTCATAATAATACGGAAATGCGTGGTGACTACTCGCGGTGGCGAGTTGATCACGTTATGCGCGCCAATTCGGACAAATGCGCGCGACCTACTCTCGCATCAACTATTCGGGGTGATGAACGCCGCCGAATTGCGGATCCGGACGACCGCCGTTGTCCTAGCATCCCCTGGTCGGGGGGCGGCCGGGTGGTTCGTGGCGAGAGGTAGTCGGTGAGCGTCACCAACGAAGGGAACGACCTCGGCGGCAGCGTCGTGGGCTCGGTGCTCCAAGCGCGTGACGTGCAAGGGGGCGTGCACTTCCACCAGGTCGTCGACCCCGCCGACCGGTCCTGGGTGACGCCCCGGCAGCTGCCCGGCGCGTTCCCCTACTTCGTCGGGCGCGAGCCGGAACTCGCCCGGTTGACCGGGGTGCTCGACGACGCCGCCGAGAACGGGGCGACGCTGGTCATCTCCGCGATCAGCGGGACGGCCGGGGTCGGCAAGACCACTTTGGCGGTGCACTGGGCACACCAGGCCGCGAAGCGCTTTCCGGACGGGCAGTTGTACGTCAACCTGCGGGGGTTCGACCCGACCGGTGTGCCCATGCCGCCCGCCGAGGCGATTCGGGGATTCCTCGACGCATTCCAGGTTCCGCCTGAGCGCATCCCCACCGGTTTCGACGCCCTGCTCGGTTTGTACCGGAGCACCTTGGCGGGACGGCGGGTGTTGCTGATCCTGGACAACGCGCGGAGTTCCGAGCAGGTGCGACCGCTGTTGCCCGGCCACCCGACCTGCCTGACCCTCATCACCAGCCGGGACCGGCTCACCGGTCTGATCGCCCGGGACGGCGCGCGTCCGATGACCCTGAAGGTGATGGAGGACGACGAGGCCGTCGAGCTGCTGAGGCGAAGGCTCGGTGCGCACCGGGTGGAAGCCGAGCCCCGCGCCGTCCAGCAGCTCATCCGGCTCTGCGCCCGCCTGCCGCTCGCCCTCGCCCTGGTGGCGGCGCGGGCCATGACGCAGGAGGACCTGGCGCTCGCGACCCTGGCCGAAGAGCTGCGCGACGAGCGGCGGCGGTTCGACGCGCTCGACGCCGGCGACAGCCAGGACGGTGCCCGCGCGGTGTTCTCCTGGTCCTACCGCGCCCTGACGCCCGACGCCGCCGCCTTGTTCCGCCTGCTGGGGCTGCACCCCGGCACCACCGTCAGCGCACCGGCGGCGGCCGCCCTCGTCGGCGTGCGCCCGTCCGAGGTGCGGGCGCCGCTGGCCGAGCTGGTCCGCGCGCACCTGCTGGAGCGGCTCGGCTCGGGGCGCTACCAGTCCCACGACCTGCTGCGCAGCTACGCCGCCGAACTGGCCGCGGACGAGGAGCCCGCCGTCAGCCGTCGAGCCGCGGTGCGCCGCATGCTCGACTTCTACCTCCGGACCTGTTCGGCCGCGGACCGCCGGATCGCACCGCAGCGCGAGCGCATCGCGTTGCAGCAGCCGACCGAGGACGTGGAACCGCTCCCCGTCGTCGACGAGCAGGAGGCGCTGGACTGGTTCGCCGCGGAACGCGCCACGCTGCCGGTCGTCATCGACCACGCGGTCCACCACGGGCTCGACACCTACGCCTGGCAGCTGGCGTGGACGCTCGCGACCTACCTCGAACGCCAAGGCCACTGGCAGGACTGGGTGTC
>NZ_JBFAAX010000442.1:0-4765 GCF_040639995.1 Actinosynnema sp. NPDC023658
CAAGGACCCCGCCGTATTCGACGAGGTCCTTGCCGACGCGGTCGCGGATCAGGAATCGTGCGGGCCGTTCAGGGTGGTGGTTTCGAAGAAGTCGCAGGCCAGGAGCGCGTCTGCCTGGGAGCGGAGGAAGGTCGACCAGGTCGTCGTGGTTCGTTCAGGAGCGGGGTCGATCCCGGCGTCTTTGAGGATCTGCCAGACGATGGAGGCTGCGACTGCGATGCCGAGGACGAGGAGTTCGCCGTGGATGCGGCGGTAACACCAGGTGGGGTTCTCTCGCGCCAGGCGCAGTACCAGAGCCGGATCGAGCGGACGGTCCGTGGTCGGCCTGTGGGTGCCAGAAGTCGGCCTTGCGGGGCTGAGCTGCGGTTATGCTGCTGAAGGTTCGTACTCGAGAAACGCCCGGTCGTCGAGGGAGAATCGTGGACGGGCGTCACCGAGTTGGCGTTCCAGGACGGTGATCTGGTGCCGTAACGCCAGGACCTCCGTGTCCTTGTCCCGGTCGCTCGTAGGCAGCAGGCGCAGCAGCGCGAAGGCGTTGGTCACACCGAGGTAGGCCAGTCGGAGCAGCACAGCCGCTCATCATGCCGTGCTGGACGACGTCACGGCGGATGGCAACCGTGCCGCGAGCACTTCGTGGGCTTGAGCTTCGTGCATCTTCTACCTGCATGGATGAGGTTTTCGGCAGGCACAAGGTCGACGGGCATGTCGCGGAGGCCGGTTTCGGGGTCGAGGAGGTCCATGACGTTCGCCCAGCAGAGCTCCTCGCCGTCGACGGCGGTGGCGCGCGAGCAGAACGGCGGTCGTGTCGGCGCGGCGTGTGACGGCGCCACCGCAGCCACCACCCCGTGCCCGCGCCTCGCATCTGGCGAGAACTGTCCCGACAGACGTGGTGAGCTGCCTGAGCGGACGCGATCGGGACACCGGGTCGCTCGCGGTGAGAGCCGGTTCGGGCAGTGGTGGCGGGCGATCCCGTTATTCGCGAGGGCAGAACCGCCCGTCGCGCGTCGACGCGGTCGCAGTGCGGCTACGGACAGGGAACCGGTTCCTCTTCGGGCACTCTTGCCCTCGCGGCCGGGGTTCCCCGAACAGCTCGGGACATGATGACGGGCGGATTGCACCGAGCACCACGGAGGTCGACCGCATGAACGATGACGAGGCGCGGACCGAGTCGATCGCGGTTTGGCCGGCGCACGACTGGGCGACCGGGTTGTTCAAGAAGCTCGACCCGCTGCCGAGCGGACGCGAGCCGCTGCGGGTCGTGGTGGCGGGTGGCGGGCCCGTGGGCCTGTCGTTCGCGTGCGCGCTGCGGGCCATGATGGGCGACCAGGTCGAGGTCCGCATCCACGACCGGCGGTGGAAGCGGCAGGGCAACCGCGTGGTGTGGCTGGGGGAGCCGGAGGGCAACTTCCGGCGCGAGCAGGTCGTGACGCTGCAGAGCAACGTGTGGTCGACGCTGCCGCGCCTGGTGCAGAAGCGCCTCTTCACGACGGGCGAGTACGCCGAGATGTGGCCCCTGGGCCCGGATTCCCCGCAGGACAGGGGGCGACCGCGCAACGTCAGGATCCGGTGGGTCGAGGACTGCCTGCTGGACATGGCGCAGGGGCAGTACGACATCGAGCTGGTGCCCGGCCGGTACGAGGTGCCGGAGACGTGGGGCGACACGCACATCCTGGTCGTAGCCGACGGGGCGAACTCGCCGACGCGCAAGGCGTTGGGCGACCACTTCGGCACGCCGGACCGCAACTTCTACTCGGTCGACGGCGAGCAACTGGTCGAGACCGTGCTGGGCATCCGGATCAGGGGCGTGTTCCCCGACGAGCACACGGTGCCGCTGACGGTGTCGCAGAACCGGTACCTGTTCAACTCGTTGAGCGGCGGGTTCATCAACATGCGCCTGACCGCCGAAGAGGCCTCGGAGATCGTCGCCATCGGCGAGAACGCGCCGGTGGACTGCATCCGCACCCACCGGTGCATGATGCTGCCCCGCGGTGACCGGTTTGTGTGCGACCGGCACCGGGCGATCTTCAAACCGTCGGTGGACCGGCTGTCGTTCCTGTGGCCGCGGATCATGGAGGGCGTGCGGTTCTTCGGCGCCGGGCCGCGGGACGTGCTGGGCATCACCATGTTCGACCTGTCGATGACCCAGACCTCCCGCTTCACCGCCCAACTGGCCCCGACGACGTTCGGGTTCCTGATCGGCGACGCGGCCAACTCGCTGCACTTCTGGCCCGGCCGCGGCCTCAACACCGGGGTCAAGAGCGCGCTGTCGCTGGCGGGCGCGTTGCGGTCGCGGTGGCAGGGCAAGCAGTTGCGAGCGTCCGACTTCTCCTGCCACGAGGGCCTGATGCAGCAGTTGCAGTACCGCGAGAAGTCCCGGGCGTGGACCACCATGCTCATGCCCGACGACGACGGGACGCCCCGCCTGATCGAGGACCGGCTGCGCGACGGCCTGGTGGGCCCGCACGACCGGGCCGCGCTGACCGAGGCGCTCTTCGCGCGGGTGAAAGACGTCAAGGCCCGGCTGGCCCCCCGGATGGGTCCGATGCCGCCGGACGAGTGGTACCTCCAGCGGATCAACGGCCTGCACGTCAAGACGTTGAAGCAGTTGGTGGAGACCGGCGCGTGGATCACCCGCGAGATCGGCGGCGACGAGGTGGCCGTGGACGTCGAGTCCTACCTCGAACCCCTGTCGTTCGTCGAGCCGCTGCCGCCGCTGGTGGAGCAGGTCGATCCGAATCAGACGGTGATGACGTCCCTGCGCGACCTGCTGCCGATCGCGAACGCCTGAGAGCGAGCGCGGCCGCCGCTGCGGCACGGCCCCACGGCGGCGGCGAGGAGCACCGCGTCCGCTACCCGAGGGCGTGCGGCGTGATCACCGCCGAGTAGTAGCTGCCGGAGGTGCGGAACACGTCGTTGGACCGGTCGGTCGTGTGGGAGCGCGGGGCCGGGACCTCGTTCTGCGGCGTGTCCGGCCGGATCACGATGTCGACCGCCGCCCGCCCGTGCGGGTCGTCACGACGCACTGGTTGGTCCACGCGGTAGGCGAGAACGTGCCGCGGCTGGGGAAGTGGACGTAGGTCCGGAAGTCACCCCCGAAGTTGCAGAGCGTGAAGCTGTAGTCGACGGCCGCGGAGGCCGTGCTCGCGGTGGCGGTCGCGACGAGGGCACCGCCGGCGGGCGAGGCGATCGCGGTGCGAGTGGCGCGAAGGACGGACATGTCGCTCCTTGCGTTCCGGGACGTGGCCGGTGCAGCTTCACCGAGCCGCGCGGCCCACCGCTGCAATGCGCGTTCCGCGATGCCCGAACGACCACACCGCGCTTCCCCGTCGCGCGACCGGCGCCACCGCGACGCGGTGGCGGCGTCCACCGGCGGCGCGATAACGGAGGACCGGGTCGACGTTCCGCGCGCCGGCGTGGCCCGGCCGGGTCCGCGGTCGGCCGGACGTGGAAGCCCGTTCCTCGTCCTGGGTCGTGGTCCGGACCGGGCGTCAGCCGCTCGCCGCGGCCAGCCTCCGGTGGCACCGCCGCCGGTCCCAGGAGGCGCCGAACCGCTGGTGGAGCAGGTCGACCTCGGCCACCAGGGCGTCCGCGGCGCCCATCCCGGAACCGCGGGCGGTCAGCAGGACCGCGGCGTCCTCCAGCACCGCCGCCAGTTCGACCGGTCGCCCGACTGACCGGTAGTGCGCGGCGACGTCGAGCAACCCGGACGGGTCGCCCGCCAGCAACGCCCGGCAGTGGGCCGCGGCGGCGGCGGCCCGCGCCGGCAGCACCTCGTTCGCGGCCTCCTCCTCGCACACCACCAGCGCCTCGCCCGCCACGTCCGCCATGTCCGCGTCCACGGCGAGCCGCACCAGGTGCGGCAGCCACTGGTGGCGCAGCGCCATCGGCGCCTCCTCCGAGCGCAGCAGCGGGGAGAGCACGCGGATCGCCTCGTCCAGCGACTCCCGCTGCTCAGCCGCCAACGCCCAGGCCACCAGCAGGAAGTCCGCGCTCTCCCGTTCGGCGGTGGTCATCCTGGTGTAGGGGCCGACGGCGTCCAGGTGCACGGCCGCGTTGGCCCGCTCGTCGCGGCGCAGCGAGATGAGCGCCGACAGCCCGTGCAGCAGCGCGGCGCCGGGGCCGGGCTCCCGGATGCGGTGGAACGTCAACCCGGCGGCGTCGCGGTTGACCCCGCTCAGCTCCACCAGCGCGCGTTCCCAGTCACCCGTCCAGTAGTGGTGCACGGCGAAAGAGGTCTGCATCCTGGTCGACAGCCCGTGGCGCGCGATCGCGTCCCGCGCTTCCCGCAGGGTGGCCCCCGCATCGTCCAGGCGGTCGAGGTTGTGCAGGGTGGACGCCCGGTTGTCCAGCAGGTCGCAGCGCGCCTCGATCAGCTCGGGGCGCCCGTCCAGCGACGCCAGCCCCTCGTCCAAGTGCCGCAGCGCGCGCTCGTGGTCCCGGCGCAGCGTCGCGACCACCCACCTGCTGCGCGACGCGTAGGCGGCCTCGCAGGCGTCGTCCGCCGCGTCGGCCCTGGCGCGCACCCGGGCCGCCTCGGCGTCGGCCTCGTCCAGGTCCGCCGCGACGGCACGGCGCAGGCCCGCGAGCAGGGCGTGGTGCCGGATGCGCCAGATCGCGGGCAGGCCCGGCGCCCGGACCGCGCCCTCCAGCACGGCAACGGCCCCGGCCGCGTCCCCTGCGCGGCTGCGGACCAGAGCGAGCAGGTGCCTCGCCTCGGCGGCGTCCGCCGGATCGACGACCTCGGCCAGGGCGCCGGCCACCTCGG
>NZ_JBFAAX010000443.1:0-4752 GCF_040639995.1 Actinosynnema sp. NPDC023658
GTGTTGGGCGCAGATCACCCCGAGACCGCGACCACGGCGCACTACCTGGGCCGCGTCATGTTCGACCACGGCTTGACCGACTTCGCCGAACGCTACTTCGCCGAAGCGCTCGACGCACGCCGCCGGACACTCGGCGAACGCCACCCGGACACCTTGACGAGCCTCAACAATGTCGCCGCCGTGCACTTGGAGCGTGGGCGGTCGGCAGAGGGCGCAGAAGGGCGTCGAGAGCTGGACACCGCCGACGAGGTGCTCCACGAGGTGTTGGCGGCCCGCCGTGAGGTTCTCGGGGAGGACCACCCCGCCACCCTCGTCACTCACCACCACCTGTGTCGCCTGGCGCTGGCCCGCGGTGACCTCGAACTGGCCGAGACGTTGCTCCGACGACTCGCCGAAGCCAGCGCCCGCGTCCTCGGGACGGCGCACCGGCGCACCCTCGACGCGCGCCAAGCGCTGGCCGACGTCCGTCACGAGCGTGGTGACGCGGTGGAAGCCGACGAATTGACCAGGCAGGTCCTCCGAACACGTGAGCAGGTGCTCGGACCCGACCACCCGGCGACCCTGACGTCCCGACACCGGTCGGCGCTGCTCCTGCGCGACCTTGGACAGGCTCGACCGGCGCAGGAACTCATGGCGGAGGTCGTCGCCGCTCGCATCCGGGTGCTCGGACCCCGGCACGACGCGACCCTGCGCGCCTCGGCCGACCTCGCAGCCATGGGAGAGACATGATCAACGCAGCACGAGAGCTGGCCGTCCTGCTGGCGTCCGTCGACGAGCGGGTACGCCGGTTCTGCGCCGGCAACCGGGAAGCGGTGCTGGAGGACGCCGCCGCTGTGGAAATCGAGTCCCTGACCCGCCTGGCGATGGGCGTGGACCACCACGGGCTCCTCGAGATCGAGCGCGTGCGAATCCGCTTCTTCGAATGTAGGGCGCTCGCTCGCCTGTTCGACGAGTACGTCTCGACCCACTACGCCACCTCCGTCCGGAGCGGACGGGTCGCGCACGGCGCCTTCGCCGGGCCGCGGAGGCGGGTCGAGACCGGCTGGGAACCCGACCGGGACGATGTGGCATGCCTGATCACATCCCACCCGGCACTTGGTCCCGCGTCCGCAGTCGATCCGGCTGCGGTCGACGTCCGGACCGCGTTCGGCGCGCCTTCGCCGGGTCACTCGGCCTCCGGCGGGCGGGTTCGCGGCACCGCGCGGCGGCCGGAATCGGCCAGTCCGCTGCGCATGGGGTTTGCCACCGACGTGGTCGGCTACGGGAGGCGTTCGGGGCGGCTGCGGACACTGGCACAGCACCGGGTCTTCAAGTTGACCGTCGCGGTGCTGGAGCACCTCGGCGTCGACCTGCACGACACCGACCACCAGGGCACAGGTGACGGGCTGCTGGTGTTCCTGCCCGCAGGGCTGGATGTGCCCCGGACCGTGCCGAATTTGCTCCAGGGCTGGCGGGACGTGCTGCAAGAGGACAACGAGTTGTACGCCGACCGGCTCCGACTGCGGATGGCGGTGGTCATCGGCCCGGTCGCACCCGGCCCGCTGGGGTTCGTCGGCCCGCCCGCGACCACCGCCGGACGCCTGTTGGACAGCGAGGTCCTTCGAGCGGCCGTGGCAGACAACCCGGGCCGCGACCTCGTCGTGCTGGTGTCCGAAGCGCTGCACTCGTTCGCCGTCGAGCCGACCGACCCGGCGTTCACGCGCCACCCGATCACGGTGAAGGACTACCGCGCCGACGGGTGGCTGTGGGTCGGCTGACCGAGGCCGGTTCATGTGCAATGGCAGACGCCTTTCCAAAAGATGCGGAGAAGAAGGCCGCAAGATTGCGGAATCGACCGGGAGTTCGGATCTCCAACAGTCCTTGCAGGTCAGGATGGTGAGATGTCGGGCGCACTTCGATGGGGAAATGTGTCGAAGCCTGCTGCGCGGGCAATTCCGGAGTGGTGGTTGAATCGGGCTGTCCCCGCCCGGTTCGGGTACCACTCGAGAATAAGAGGACTGTTCACGTTGTCGCTGATAGTTCTTCCCGGCGGTACCCGCGGACGTGGTGACAGTGCTGGGGCCTCGAGGTGATCGGCGGTGAGGTCGATCCCCGTCTGGCGACCGCATCGGGGAATCCGCGGCGCTCGCGCTGAGCGAGCACGGTCAGGGCAAGGGCTGTGACTACCGCCTCGACCGGTGGTTCGACAACGGTCGCAGCCCGTCTGTCGTCGCGATGGTGGTCGAGGTGGACCGGACGGAACGGCGCACGACGAAGCTGGTGCTGAAGACGGTCGGGACCGCCGAGGAACCGATCGCGGAAGCCGAGTTCGCGCGCCACCGACGTGCCCTCCGCGAAGCGCCTGCGTCCTTCGCCGAAGCCCACTTGGCCGCCTTGTGGGGCGATCCGATCCGGGTCGGCGACGGCATGTGGATCACCTTGCAGGTGGTGGCCGGAGACGGTGCCGATGAGATCGAGCCGATGGCGGTCCTGCTCGACCACGCGCTGGGCCGCACAGCGGAGGGAACACCACCCCGCCGCGCGATCGACATCGACCCGGATGTGTTCGCCCGGACGTGCGGCGAGGTGGTCGGGGCGATCCTGCGCGAGTGGAGCGGCAGCCCTCACGCGCCGGACGCGGTCGGCGTCGCCGACTTCCTCGGCGCGCACCTTGGCGACCACCTGACCGACCCCGAACGGCTCCTGCCCTACGTGCGGAGATACCCGGACAGGAACATCGTCCTGGACGGCGCCGACCCGCTGCCCAACCCGCTCGCGCTCGCGCGGGGCACCTACTTCGCCCGGGAACCGCTCGTCCACGTGCTCTCGGTCCGGAGTCACGGCGACCTGCACTCCGACAACGTCCTGGTGGTCGCCAGACCCCGGGTCGACAGCGGACAGTTCTTCCTGATCGACTTGGCGGGCTACGAGCGCCAGGGACCGTCGACCCGGGACCCGACCCACTTCGTGCTCCACCTCATCGCCCGCAACCTGGACGACGTCTCGACCAGGCACCGGGACAGGTTGATCGACCTGCTGCTCGACCCGGACGACCCACTGGCTCCGAACCTGCTCCCGGCGTGGCTGGTGAAGGCGGTGACCGCGGTGCACTCGGCGTGCCACCGGTGGGCGGCCGGCGGTCGCATGGAGACGGAGCGGCGCACGCAGGCGCTCCTGTCGCTGGTCGGGTGCGCGTTGCGGATCATGGGGCGGAAGTCCACCCGGGAGGAGGACAAGCCGTGGTTCCTGCGGTTGGCCGCCAGGGCAGCGGCGAAGTACGTCACCAACGTGGACCCGGACGAGCTGTCGCCGCCACCGGGTACCGCGTCACGGCCGGTCGCGCCGTCCGAAGCGTTCGACGACCTGACGGCGCGGTCGGCCGCCCTGCGCAGGACCCTGCACGTTCCGAAAGTGCACCGGGAGGTGCGTCGCAAGCTTGTCGACGAGGACGTCGTGCCCGCGCTGCTCGGCGGCGGGCCACTCCGCGTCATCACGATCCGCGGCGACGCGGGGGCGGGCAAGTCGACCATCGCCGGACAGGTCTACGACGCCCTGGCCGAGCACGGCGACGTGATCACGCTTGTCGTACCCTGCCAGAACATCGACGCCATCCCCGAATCGGTGCACGGGTTCGACGAGGCCGTCGGTGCGCTGATCGGAACGGACGGCCCGGCGACCGGACTGGTCCGCCGACTGACCGCCTCCGGTAGACGGTCCGTCGTCCTCTTGGACACCGTCGACAACCTGTTGGAACAGCAGACCGGTCCGATCGTCGTCGACTGGCTCGCGCAACTGGTCGAGGAAGGGGCGTCGGTGGTGCTGACCACCCGCCCGTTCCACTTCGACGCGTGGATCAAGCCATACGAGGCGAGGTTGGCAGGGGCATTGCGTCCTCCGACCTCTGTACCGCACCTGGATCGGGAGGAAGTGCTCGCACTCGTCTTCGGGTACGTGACAGCCCACCCCTCCGACAACGTCCCGGATCCAGCCGGGTTCGCCGGCCGGGTCTGGGAGCTCTCGGCCGAACGATCCGCGATGCAGCTCATAGTCCGGAATCCGTACTTCCTCTTCATGCTGTGCGAGACCTTCGTGCCAGCGGGGACGGTGCCGCCCGACTTGACCACGTCGCGGCTGTGCGACCGCTACGTCAAGTTCCGGGTCTACGGCAGCCGCAGGTACCCGACCGGGCACGACGTGCTCAAGGGCAAGAGGCGCCTGTGGCAACTCGTCGCAGGTGAACTGTGGAAGCGGTCGAAGGACCGCATAGCGCTGGTCCTGCCCCAGTCGTGGTTGGACGACAACGCCGACGACCAGGAGGCACTGCGAGACCTGCTCAGCGAGGAGGTGCTGGTCAGGTCACCGGCAGACCCGACATCCGTGCAGTTCAACCACCAGTTCCTGGCCGAGTTCAGCATGGCGATCCACCTGCGCGACCACGGCGTGGACGTGCTGTACCCCCTGCTCGATGCCATGCGCGGGGCGCCCGGGTCGAAGTGGTTCGCGTGGCCGGTCGTGCGCCACGTGCTGGCCAGGGCGTACTCCACCGAAGACCTCGACGCCACGCTCGCCCGAATGGACCTGGCGGAGAACTACGCCTACCAGGTCGCCGCACAAGGGCTGGTGGAGCAGTCGTTCCCAGGCTACCTGGCGAAGCTCGCCGAGCACGAGCGCAACTATGCGTCGCTGTTCACGTTGCAGGTCCTGCACTTCGTCGACGACGCCAAGGTCGGCGAGGCGTTGACCCTGCTCACCTCGGTCCTGGTGCGCGGGGAC
>NZ_JBFAAX010000444.1:0-4746 GCF_040639995.1 Actinosynnema sp. NPDC023658
GGGTCCGCCGCACGGTGGACCCCGGCGATCGGTCTGAGCGCGGTCGCCCACGTGCTGCCCGCACTCACGACCGGCCCCTGCGCACGGCCGCCGGAATTCTGCGCGATCATCCTGTTTGCGTTCACAATGACGGCCGCCGGCACCATGCCGTCCCATTGCCCCGGTCGGCGCAACTTGGCCCGCGATGGCCGGTCATCTGCAATTGCGTGACCTCGTCGAACGGGATTCGAAGCAGTTTTGGCCGAGCCCGGCTAAAGTTAGCGTTCACATTTTAGCTTTGACTGCTCGATCGTGCACGTAGTTACATGAGCCGGAAGACCGTGGCCGCTCACACCCGGGCCACGACCCGGCCGGTCGGGCCGCCGCGACCGCCGTCGACGAAGACGATGGGACCCCGATGCGACGACGAACTCCTGTGGCACCAGACGGGATGCGCACCCTGCGCCGTTCGCCGCAGCGGGGCCACCGAAGAGACAGCTGACCAGCAGCCGCGGGGTGTTCCGCGGTGAGCGCCCGGCACAGGACCCCGGAGACCCGGCCACACCCGGTCGTCGGGCCGGTCCCGCACGCCGGTCGCCCCGCCGCGGGCGCGGATTTCCCTGCCTGGCAGGAAGTTGCCACGAGTCGCACTCACCCGATCTAGGGAGAACCGTCCATGCTCGAACACAGCCGCTTGCCCCGTCGGCTACGCGGACTGGTGGCCGTCGTGGCCCTGGCCGCGAGCGGTCTCGTGGGAGTGGCCGCCGGGCCCGCCCAGGCGGCCACCGCGATCACGATCAACGGAACGTCCGCCGGCCGCACGTTCGACGGCGTGGGCGCGGTCAGCGGCGGTGGCGGCAACAGCCGCCTGCTGATCGACTACCCCGAGCCGCAGCGCACGCAGATCCTGGACTACCTGTTCAAGCCCGGCTACGGCGCCTCGCTGCAGATCCTCAAGGTGGAGATCGGCGGCGACACCAATTCCACCAGCGGCGCGGAGCCCAGCCACGCCCACTTCCGCGGCGACCTGGACTGCAACCGCGGCTACGAGTGGTGGATCGCGGAGCAGGCCAGGGCGCGCAACCCGAACATCAAGCTGGTGGCGCTGCCCTGGGGTGCGCCGGGCTGGCTCGGCACGTTCCTGTCCCGGGACACGATCGACTACCTGCTGAGCTGGCTGGGCTGCGCCAAGCAGCACAACCTGTCCATCGACTACTTCACGGCCGCGCAGAACGAGAAGGCGTGGAGCCCCAGCTGGACGGTCGACCTGCGCAACGCGCTCAACGCCGCCGGCTACAGCTCGATGAAGCTCATCGTGGGCGACTCGTGGCCCGGTGACTGGGGCCCGGCCGGTCCGATCTCCACCGACACGGCCTACCGCAACGCCACCGACATCCTCAGCGCCCACTACACGTGCGGCTACCTGAGCGCGCAGACGTCGTGCACCGTCCCGTCCAACGTCGCCAACTCGGGCAAGGTGCTGTGGTCCAGCGAGAACGGCTCGCAGGACTACAACGACGGCGCGAAACCGCTGGCGCGCGGCATCAACCGGGTCTACCTCGACGGGAAGATGACCGCCTACCTCAACTGGGACCTGATCGCCGCGACGACGCCGAACGTCCCGTGGCCGACCGTCGGCCTGGTGCTGGCCAACCAGCCGTGGTCGGGTTACTACTCGGTCGGCAAGGACACCTGGGCGCTGGCGCACACCGCCCAGTTCACCGCTCCCGGCTGGAAGTACCTGGACTCCTCCAGCGGCTACATCGGCGGCAACCGCAACAACGGCAGCTACGTCTCGCTGAAGTCGCCGAACAACTCGGACTACAGCACGATCATCGAGACCATGGACGCCACCGCCGCCCAGACGCTGGACTTCACCGTCACCGGCGGCCTGTCCTCCGCGCCGGTGCACGTGTGGTCGACCAACCTGAACTCCAACAACACCGCCGACCACTTCCGGAAGGCCGCCGACATCACGCCCTCCGGCGGCCGGTTCTCGCTGACCGTCCAGCCCGGCTACCTCTACAGCTTCACCACGACGTCCGGTCAGGGCAAGGGCACCGCCACCAGCCCGCCCCAGGGAACGCTGAGCCTGCCCTACGCCGACGACTTCAACTCCTACGCCACCGGCAAGGAAGCGAAGTACCTGATGGACATGGAGGGCGCCTTCGAGACGGCCGCGTGCGGCGGTGGGCGTTCGGGCATCTGCGTGCGCCAGGCGTCTCCGCAGAAGGCGATCCCGTGGAAGACCGAGACGGCCCCGTACGCGTTGCTGGGCAACGTGAACTGGAGCAACTACACCGTGTCGACCGACGTGCTGCTGGAGAAGTCCGGCCAGGTCGACCTGCTCGGCCGCGTCGGCTCGCAGAAGACCACCGACCAGGGCGCGGTGAACGCCTACTACTTCCGGATCGGTGACAACGGCGCCTGGTCGGTCCTGCGCAACAACACCAACCGGCAGATCACCACGTTGCGCACCGGCACCACCACGGCACTGGGCACCGGCCGCTGGCACACCGTGACCATGGGCTTCTCCGGCAGCACCATCACGGTCGGTGTCGACGGCGCCGTGCTCGCGACGCTGACGGACTCCACCTTCGGCGCGGGTCAGCCCGGCATCGGGACGAGCCAGGGTGAGACGGCGCAGTTCGACAACCTCTCCATCACCGGTTCGAACAACAACGGCACGACGTCGTCCCTGATCAGCACCAGCTCCGGCCGCTGCCTGGACATCCCGAACCAGTCGCAGACCAACGGCACGCAGGCCACGCTGTGGGACTGCAACGGCGGTGCCAACCAGCAGTGGACCCTCACCACGGCCAAGCAGCTCCAGGTGTACGGCACGAAGTGCCTCGACGCCGAGGGCGCCGGCACCACCTCCGGCACCAGGGCGATCATCTGGGACTGCAACAGCGGGACGAACCAGCAGTGGAACGTCAACTCCGACGGCACGATCACCGGCGTCCAGTCCGGCCTGTGCCTGACCCCGAACGGCGGCGGGACCGCCAACGGCACGCTGGTGAGCCTGTCCACCTGCACCGGCGCGGCCGGGCAGAAGTGGACGAGGAGCTGATCGGCTGATCGACCAGCTCGGACGGACGCCGGCTGCCCACCCCTCGCGGGTCGGGTGGCCGGCGTTCTCCGTCACTCGGAGGCACTGCCCACGGCGCGGGCGCGGCGCAGCACGAGCAGGCCGCCGACGCCGGGCACCAGGGCGGACAACCTGGTGCGGGCACCGCCTTTCGACCAGGCGAGCACCACGACCAGCAGGTAGGCGCAGCCGTGCAGCGGTCCGACCGCGGAGGAGACCGCGGGCCGGTGCACGGTGGCGAGGTTGACCAGCAGCACCAGCACGGTCACCAGCTCGACGGCCGCCGCGACGCGCAGGGCCCGCGCGGAGGTGGTCACCGGGTCACGCCCCCGTCGTCGAGCCGGGACGCACGACCATCAGCACGGTGACCGTCGTCCACAGCAGGTTGAACAGCCCGGTGTGCATCGCCAGCCGCGACGGCGGCCACCGCGGCCTCCTCGACGCGACCACGTCGTCGAGAAGTGCGGCCTGGCGCGGCAGGACGAGCAGCACGAGCACGGCGGCGGCCAGCGCGGTCAGCGCGATCGAGGTGATCAGCCAGGCGTCGCCCAGCACGCCGAGGCTGTTCGCGGTGGCCAGCCCGAACACCGGGACGGCGATGCCGACCGCGGCGTAGACGCGGCAGGTGCGGTGCAGGCCGCGCAGCACGGCCACCTCGCGCTCACCGCCGGGTGCGGCCAGGGCACGGCGTGTGCTCGCCGGGAACGCGCCGGCGGCCACGGTGACTGGACCGATGGCGAGGATCGCCGCGAGGACGTGGACCGACAGGAGGAACTTCGTCATGCCCGACCCCCGGGAGCCGCGGCCACGGCCAGGTCCGCGTCCAGCAGGGCGGAGGCGTGCGGCGACAGCTCGCCCACACCGCCGGGCACCTCGTCCGGGGTGACGGCGTCGAGCGGGTCGAACAGCACTACCCGGGCCAACATCGGTGATCAGGCCTCCTTCGGTTCGGTGCTGTGACGCTATTGGCGTGGCCGGGAGGTGCGGAAGTGGCTGGATTGCCAGTCTGCAACGTATTCCAGCCGTCTATGCTGCGGCCATGCACACGGTGGTGGTCCTGGCGCTGGACAAGGTGGTCCCGTTCGACCTGTCCACCCCGATCGAGGTGTTCACCCGCACCCGGCTGCCCGACGGCAGGCCCGCCTACCGGCTGAAGGTCTGCGGCGTCGGACCGGCCGTGGACGCGGGCGCGTTCACGGTTCGGCCGCACTGGGGGCTGGAGGCGCTGGGCGAGGCCGACACGATCATCGTGCCCGGCCGGTCCGAGCTGGACCCGGTGCCCGAGAAGGTCCTGGACGCGCTGCGGCGGGCCGCCGCCGACGGCACCCGCATCGCCTCGATCTGCTCCGGCGCGTTCACCCTCGCCGCCACCGGCCTGCTCGACGGGTTGCGCGCCACCACGCACTGGTCCGCCGCAGCCGAGCTGGCCGCCCGGCACCCGCTGGTCGAGGTGGACCCAGACGTGCTCTACGTCGACAACGGCCAGTTCCTCACCTCGGCCGGCGCCGCCGCGGGCCTGGACCTGTGCCTGCACCTGATCCGCCGCGACCACGGCTCCGCGGTGGCCGCCGACGCCGCCCGGCTGTCGGTCATGCCGCTGGAGCGCGAGGGCGGGCAGGCCCAGTTCATCGTGCACGACCACCCGCCCGCGCCGCGCGGTTCCGCGCTGGAGCCCC
>NZ_JBFAAX010000445.1:0-4746 GCF_040639995.1 Actinosynnema sp. NPDC023658
GGCGACGTCCTCGACGATGCGGTCGGGCAGGGTGAACACCCGGAACGGCTGGCGTGCGCGGACGCCCAACCCGAGGTCCGTCGTGCCCTCCCACGATCCGGCCCAGGCGACCTGCCGGAACGTCCGGTAACCGGTCACGTCCACGACCTCGGCCGGGTTCGCGGGCACGTAGGTCGGGTCGTAGTTCTCGTCGTAGGACGGCGAGTACGCCATCACGAACAACTTCGCCCCACCCCGCAGCGGGACCGGCTCACCCGAACCGACGTGGGTGACCTCGTCGGTGTAGGTCACGTAGTAGCTGCCGCCGGCCAGGTGGGTGTCGATCACCAGCCGGTCGAAGCACTCCTGCTGCCCGGAGCGGACGCCGGTCACGGTGCCCCCGCCACCGTCGAACACGGTCTTCAGCCCCGACCCCCAGTCCACCGGAGCACAGGTGGCGGCGCCGGCGCTCGCCGGGACCACCGACAGCACCACCAGCGCGGCGACGACCGCCAACGCGACTCTGCGCATGATCTTCCCCTCTCCCCCACGGGCACTTCGCCCGATGAACACGGGACGCGCGGTCGACCACCGGGGTTGTCCGATCGCCTGATATGCCCGAGTTGTTCACCCGCACGGCGGTGCGCCCGATGTCGTACGCACCACCTCGAATCGGTGGGAAGTCAGGCCTTCCGCTCGTCGGCTGGAGCGGGCGTTGCCGGGGCACTCCCTTCGCGGGCCCGCCACCACCCGGTGACGGGATGGCTCGACTGGAAGGCGAGTCTGCGAGGCGCGTCCTGCGCGATCCGGTCGAGCTCGTCGTCCAGCGCCATGAACACCTGCCAGTGCAGACGCGCGTCGGGCTCCGCGAGGTGGTTCACGACCAGCTGCTCCAGGTCCGGTACCCGTTTTCCCTTCCAGACCTTGTCGGCCGGGCTCACCAGCAGATCCTCGAAGCCGATGCCCGCTGCGGTCCACGACGCGTGGTCACGTGCGAACCTGGCCAGGCGTTCCTCGACGCCGTCAGTGAGGAGGAGCTCATAGCCGGCCCGTTCGTGGTCGTTCCCCGGTCCGGAGAGTTCCTCGACGTGCACGACCTTCCCGACGTCGTGGGTGGCCGCGCCGAACAGCACGGACGGCCGGTCGAACGCGACCGCCGGACGGCACCGCCGCACCCAGTCGGTCAACTGCCACGCCACGTCGTGCACCGCGCGCAGGTGGGCGGCGAGCCGTGGAGGCGCGTGCAGGGTTTCGAGCAGATCGCTGACCCGGGCCGGCACCGGCCGCATCGGCGGATCACCCGGATCAGTGAGCGCACGGCGCAACAGTTCAACGGTCACCCCGGCCACCGTACCGACGCAGCGGCTTCTCCCGGTCTGGTCGCGAGCAACACGCGTCCCGGCAGCATGACAGCGCACAACGTCGAGCGGGCGGGGACGGGGTGGGGCTGTTGTTCGGGGAGTCGGGCGAGGATCCCGCGGATGCCGTCGAGCAGGGCGTGGGCTAATCGGTCAGGGGGAAAGGCGGCCTGGGCGGTGGTCGGGCGTCCTCGACCCGACCGGGGAGAACAACCGCGCGCCGCGGCGGATCGTCGCCCGATGGCCTGGCCACATGGTCCACCTGGACGTCAAGAAGGTCGGCGTCATCCCCGACGGCGGCGGTTGGCGGGCCCACGGCCGGGGCAGTGAGCAGGCCAAACAGGTCGAACGCGCCAAGAACACCGCCACCGGGAAGACCGACGCTCGGCGCAGCTACACCTACCTGCACTCCGCGGTCGACGGCTTCTCCCGCCTGGCCTACACCGAAGCCCTGCCCGGCGAGAAAGCGGCCACCGCGATCGGCTTCACCCACCGGGCGCGGGCGTTCTTCGCCGCCCACGGCATCAGCCACGTCCACCGCGTCGTCACCGACATTCAAGCTTGGTGTGTGTTCCCGGAGGCTGGTGCGGCGCGGCCGGTCGCATGAGAATCCGGAGCTCCGGCGCCCGCTCACCACCGCTACGTGACCGACTGGGGTGTTCGCCCCTTGCCTGTTGACCGTTGGGGTGAGCGGGGCCTTCGCCGAGTGGTGCGCGTCCTGTTGGGAACCCGGTGACCAGCGGTTCGGGTAACGCCCGAGCCGTGTGGATCCCTGTTGGTGAATGTCCGGTACGGGCGCCGGCTCTGGTGATGGCCTTGCGTGCCGGGTCGTGTTCGCCGAGCGGAAGGGAGCCACCTCGTTGGAGATGCGGTTGGGCATCGACGTCGCCTGCCGGGCCGCCCACCAGGCCAGTCTGGCCGATGCGACGGGCCGATACCTGTGGTCGGGGCGCAGGTTCCGCACCACCGTCGAGGACCTGGAGCGGTTGTGGGCCATGCTGCCCGAGGGCACCGAGCCGTCGTCGGTCACGGTGGTCATGGAACCGACGCGCAACGCGTGGGTGCCGTTGGCGGCCTGGTTCCGTCGCCGGGGAGCGGTCGTCGTGCTGGTGCCGCCCGAGCAGTCGGCCGACCTGCGGACCTACTACGCCAAGCACACCAAGTCCGACCGGCTGGACTCCAGGATCCTGGCCCGCGTCCCGCTGCTGCACCCGGAGGGCCTGCACAACGCGACCGGACTCGGCCCCGGAGACGCGCTGCGCCGGGCGGTCAAACTGCGCTCCAACCTGGTCAAACGCCGCACGAGCATTCTCGCCAGGCTCGACGCCCTGCTGGAACTGCTCGGGCCGGGCTGGCACGCCGCGCTGGGCGCCGACCTGGCCAACAAGACCCCGCTGCGGTTTCTGGCGCACTACGCCGACCCGCACCAGGTCATCCGCCTGGGCAGGGCACGCCTGGGTCGGTTCCTGGCCCGCCACTCCCGCGGCAGCTGGGGCGAGGACAAGGCGGACCAGGTGATCACCGCGGCGCGAGAGACCCTCCGGTTGTGGTCCGAGGAGCTGGACTACCCGGAACTGGCCGACGACATCGCGATCGAGGCGCGCCTGGCACTACAGCTGACCGAAGAGATCAAAGAACTCGAGGACCGCATCGCCGCGCTGCTGACCAAGGCCGACCCCGACGCGATCCTGCGCTCGGTCCCCGGCGTCGGCCCGGTCCTGGCCGCACAGATCCTGGGACGCCTCGGCGACCCGCACCGGTTCACCTCGCTGGCCGCGATCCGCTCCTTCAGCGGCCTGGTCCCCAAACTGGACTCCTCCGGCCGGAGCGCACGACACGGCGGCCCCACCAAATCCGGCGACGCATGCCTGCGCGAAGCACTGTTCATGGCCGCCGACCAGGCCCGCCGCAGCGACCCCTCGCTCGCGGCGAAATACCACCGCCTGATGACCGAGGCCGGCAAACACCACAACTCGGCCCTTTGCCACGTCGCGACCACACTGCTCACCCGCATCGCCGCCTGCCTGCGCCGCGGCGAGCACTACCACCTCACAGACACCGACGGCACACCGGTGACCACGCAACAAGCCCGGCACATCATCGCCCAGCGCTACACCATCTCCGCCGAACTCCGCACCGCACGTCGCACAACACACCCCGCACCAGGGACGGGCCGACGAAACAAGGAGTCGCGACGCGCTCCATCGACCGGCCCGTCCACCCCCACCCTACGGGCGCGCCAACCACTTGACATCCGTTAGGAACTCAACGGCTCCTGCTACCGCGCCCACGACTTCACCACCGTGCTACGCGGCGCCCGCCACCAGCGCATCACCCCGTACACCCCGCGCCACAACGGCAAGGTCGAGCGCTACCAGCGCATCGCGGGCGAGCAATTTTTCTACGCCCACGTCTGGATCAGCGAACAACACCGCACCGACGCCCTACAGGTGTGGAACGTGCACTACAACTACCATCGGCCCCACACCGGCGTCATCAACGTCATAGCCTCATACAGCTAGCGGATGGTCTTCAGCACGTCGTCGACCGCGGCGGCGATGAGGTCCGGGCGTTCGGTCACGATCCCCTCGTGCGAGGTGTTCTCGGCGACCACGTGCTTCCGGTTCGGGCCGGCCTGGGCGAACCGGGCCTGGGCGTCCCGCCACAGCTTCGCTGCTTCTGGGGAGTCGACGAACGGAGTGTCGGACGCGACGATCGTGGTCACCGGCACGTCCTGCGGCCAGGAGAGCTCGTGGAAGACGCGGTGAACGGGGGCGTAGTCGACCATCACGGCGAGCAGTTGGCGGTTCTTCTTGGTCGACTCCTGCGCCAGCAGGGAGGTTCGCTGCTTCTCGATGGCGGGTTCGAATGCCATCAGCATCTCGTCGGTGAAGAAGTCGGGCACGTTCGCGTCGACGAGGACCGCGCCGGACACCCAGCCGGGGTTCTTGTTCACGAAGTTGGTGGCGACCTCACCCGCGATCGAGTGCGACACCAGAACGACGTCCTTCGTCACCCCCAACTCCTTGAGACCGGCTTCCAGGTCCGACACGGCGTTCTCCACCCGCCACGGCCCCGACACCTCGTCGCTCTCACCCTCACCCGCCCGGTCGTAGGTGATGACCTTCGAGCCCGTGGCCTTCGCCAGTCGCGGTGCCAGGTCCTTCCAGTACGACGAACTCAGGCCGCCGCCCGCGTCCAGGACCAGGGCGGGCAGCTTGCCGTCCGCGACGTGGAAGACCAGATCGTGCTCGGCGTTCGTCACCTTGCGGGTCTCGGGCGTGCTCGTCGCAGATGCGGATGCGGAGGCGGACGTGCTGGGCGCCGGGCTGCGCGCCGCGGGGTGTTGCGCGCCCCCCCCGCCGCCGACGGCCCCCCGGCCCGCCGCGGCCCGAGCGACCCCGACACG
>NZ_JBFAAX010000446.1:0-1378 GCF_040639995.1 Actinosynnema sp. NPDC023658
GTGCGCATGCCGCCCGGCTCCACGACGGTCACCTTGACGCCCAGCGGCGCGACCTCCTTCGCCAGCACCTCCGAGAAGCCGCCGACCGCGAACTTGGCGGCCTGGTAGGCGGACAGCCCGGGCGTGGTCGCCCGACCGCCGACCGACGACACCTGGATGACGTGACCCGAGCCCTGCTCGCGCAGCACGGGCAGCGCGGCCCTGGTGACGTTGACGACGCCGAACAGGTTGGCGTCGACCTGCGCGCGGAAGTCGTCGGCGGGCGTGTCCTCGACCGAGCCCGAGTTGGCGTAGCCCGCGTTGTTGACCACCACGTCCAGCCGGCCGAACGCCGTCACGGCGGCGTCCACGGCCACCCGCGCGGCCACGGGGTCGGTCACGTCCAGCGCCACCGCGCGCACCCGGTCGCCGTACCGCTCGGTCAGGTCGGCCAGCTGCTCGGGCCTGCGGGCGGTCGCGACCAGGGAGTGACCGGCGGCCAGCACCTTCTCCGCGATCTGGCGGCCGAGGCCGCGGGAGCTGCCGGTGACCAGGAAGACCTTCGACATCGCAATTCCTAACTGACTAGTTGGTTAGCTTCTGTCACCAGCAAAGCACTCCGACCCCGAGCTGTCAACTAGACGGTTAGTCAGGTATCATGACCCGCATGGCTGGTGACGCGGAGGCGACCCGGCGACGGCTGCTGGACGCCGCCGCCGCGGAGTTCGCCGAGCACGGGATCGCAGGCGCCCGGGTCGACCGGATCGCCGCCGCGGCGAAGAGCAACAAGGCGCAGATCTACCACTACTTCACCAACAAGGACGGCCTGTTCGACGCGGTGCTGAGCGAGCTGGCGCGGGACACGCTGCGCGAGGCGCCGATCGACCCGGCGAACTTGCCGGAGTACGCGGGACGGCTGTTCGACCGCTTCACCGACAACCCGGTCAAGGAGCGGCTCGCCAAGTGGTACCGCCTGGAGGGTGAGGGCTACGCGGCGGTCGAGGTCGTGGTGGCGAGCACCAGGGACAAGCTCGCGGCGATCGCGAAGGCCCAGGAAGAGGGCCTGGTCACGACCCGCTTCACGCCCGTGGAGCTGCTGGCGCTGGTCGTGCACATGTCCGCGCTCTGGGGCTCGGTGACCCCGGAGATGGCCGGGCACGCGATCGACATTCCCCGGGAACGCCGCCGCCAGGTCGTCGTCGACGCGGTGGCCGCGATCCTCAAGGACTGACCGACCCCTTCAGGGCGTCGGACCGAGGAAGGCCGTGAGCATGGGCAGGAACCCGGGCGCCAGCTGATCGCGCCGGGGGACGCCGGGGCGCGGACCGCCGGTGAACAGGCCGTGGTCCGCACCGGGGAACACCGCGATCCCGTGCCCGTGCCGCCCGACGTCCGGCAG
>NZ_JBFAAX010000446.1:1388-4740 GCF_040639995.1 Actinosynnema sp. NPDC023658
GGCTGGGCCGCGGCGATCCTGGTGCCGCTGGTGGCCACCGGCACCGAGTCGTCGGCTCCGCCGAACAGCGCGAGCACGGGGCAGCGCACCTCGGGCAGCAGCTCCGCGGGGTCCACGTCCATGCTGCGCGCGAAGAACTCCGCGTTCGCCGGGGTGGCGGTGGCCTGAGTGACCACGGCGTACCAGGGTCGGTCGGCGTAGTGCCGCTGCGCGTCGATGACGAGGTCGGCCGGCTCGCCGGAGCGCAGCCTCGCGGCCCGCCTGTCCACCCACGCCATGCCTTGCGCGTGGTCCGCCCCGTGCACCCCGTCGCGGCGCAGCCAACTGTCGATGCGCATGCGGTCCTGCTCGGCCATGCTCACGCCGGGACCGCTGATCGTCACGACCCGGTCGACCGCCTCCGGCGCCGTCCTCGCCGCGAGCAGCGACACCCAGCCGCCCTGGCTCCACCCGATCAGGCCGATCCGGTCGGGGTCGACACCGCGCCACCCGCGCAGCACCTCGACCGCGGCCAACGCCTCGGCCGCCCGGTCCGCGAACGACTGCGTCCGCCAGTCCCCCGGCGACGTCCCGCAGCCGGGCTTGTCGTGCACCAGCACCGCGACGCCGCACCCGCTGATCCACCCGGGCCAGCCGCCCCACTCGTCGAGGCCACCGCACCCGCTGCCGTCGACGAACACCAGTCCCGGGACGGGACGATCGGACCTCGGCCGCCGCACGAACGCGCGCAAGTCGCCCGCCGCGGCGGGGACGACGGTCGATTCCGCGATGAAGTCCTCCGCCATCGCCCGACGGTAACGGCATCACCGGATCCGGGGCGGGTTTTCCAGGAACTCCCGCACCGCCGCGGCGAAGCCGGCGGGGTCCTTCGCGTGGACGAAGTGGTCGGTGGCCAGTTCGACCAGTCGGGTGCCGGGTCGGCGGCGCACCATCCCACCGGTCATCTCCGGGTCGAGGCAGGGCTGCTCGGTGCCGGCGACCAGCAGCGCCGGGCAGGTGCTGCCCGTCCAGTCGGCCCAGTGGTCGCCGCGCCCGAGGCGCTCGGACGCGACGGTGTCCCGCGGGTGGAACGGCAACCGCCACCCGCCGTCCGGGGTGGGCCGCAGCAGGTCCCCGAACAGCGGCGCCAGCACCGGCCCCAGCGCGTCCAGCAGTTGCTCTCGGGTCGCCGCCCGGTAGGGCAGCCCGAGCACGAACTCCAGCGGGCTCGGGCCTTCCGGCAGCGCGGCGGCAGCCTCCTCGACGACCAGCGCGTCGACGCGCTCCGGGTGCCGCGCGGCGAGCTGGTAGGCGGTCATCCCGCCGCCGGAGTGACCGAGCGCCACCACAGCGTCCAGGCGCAGGTGGTCGAGCAGCGCGACGGCATCCGCGAGGTAGCCCTCCCGGGTGTAGTCATCCGCCCGGTCGGAGTCGCCGTGCCCGCGCTGGTCCGGCGCGACGACCCGCCACCGCGGCGCGAGCTCGGCCGCCAGCCCCTGCCAGTTCGCGGCCTCACCGAGGTGACCGTGCAGCGCCAGCAGCGGGCGACCCGGTCCACCGAAGTCGAGGTAGGACAGGCGACGATCCCCGATGTGCAGTTCGGCGCGCGTGACGGTGGTGCCGGACATGGCGTTCTCCCTGGTCAGTGGCTGGTGACAGAACCCTAGGCGCTATTTGGGCAAATGCGCAAGGCGTTTGCCTCAGACGATCGCGCAAGACGTATCCGGTCGACCGGTGTGGAGGAGCCCCGCCGATGTGCGCGGTAACCCGAGGTCAGCGCCGCCGCGGTGTTGACCGGCGCTCTCGGGGCTCGGCAGACTTGCGCGGTGATCGGTGGGGTGTCACCCGGAAGAGCGAATCTTCGACGCGGTCCCCACCGGATTCCCGACGACCTTGGCGGGACCGCCAAGAGGAGAGCCTCTCGTGGTTAGCCCACTGCGTTGCACGGTCATCGTCCCGACCTACAACAGGATGCGATTACTGGAGTTCACGCTCGACTCGCTCGTCCGGCAGGACCTGCCCCGTGACGGTTTCGAGGTGCTGGTCGTCGACGACGGCTCCAGCGACGACACGGCGGCCGTGGTGCGGCGGTTCGAGGACCGGCTCGACCTGCGGTACTTCTTCCAGCCCGACGAGGGCTACCAGCTGTCCCGGGCGCGGAACGTCGGCCTCCGGCACGCCGGAGGCGACATCTGCGTCTTCGTCGACTCCGGCGTGCTGCTGCACTCCGGCAGCCTGACCGCGCACGTGGCCGCGCACGACGCGTCCGAGGAACCGTTGGCGCTCAACGGTTATGTGTACTGCTTCAACCTCGACAACGCGGACGCCCAGCTCATCCGCGAGGCCGTCGACGTGGACGACGTCGACTCGACCATCGCGTCCCTCGCGCGGTCCGGGTCGTGGCCGGACGTGCGCGAACCGTTCTACGCCAGGCACTCCGACGACTTCAGCCACCTCCCCGCGCCGTGGTTGATGTACTGGACGTGCCACGCGTCGGCGCGGACGGAGCAGGTGCGCTCGGTCGGCATGTACGACGAGGCGTTCCAGCAGTGGGGCGGCGAGGACATCGAGCTCGCCTACCGGCTGCACCGGGACGGCGCCCGGTTCGCCGTGACCCGTGCGGCGACCTCGATCCACTACCCGCACGAGAAGGACCACGAGGACAACACGCGGTCGGCGCGGGACAGCTACCGCTACATCGCGGAGAAGCACGGGACGCCGATCACCCGGCTGCTCACCGAGGTGCCTCCCCTCCGCTTCTCGGCGTTCAACGACGTCATCGAGGAACGCGGACTGCCCGCCTGCGCCGACTACCTGGCGCGGGGCGGGGTCGCCGGGTAGATGGGCGGCCTCCGGAACCACCCCTGGGTCGGCACCGCGCGGCAGCAGTTCGCCGCACGCCGGGACATCGCCCGGCTGCTCCCCCGCGCCGGTGGCCGGCTGGTCGCCGCCCTGGTCGGGGTCGAACTGCTGCTCGGGTGCCTCCCGGTCGTGTTCACCGTGGCGACGGCGGGGGTGCTCGGGCGGGTGCCGGCGGCGGTCGACGCCGGGCCGGACTCCGGCGCGTGGGACTCGCTGGTCGCGGTGTTCGGCGTCGCGGCCGGCGCGTTCGTCCTCCGGCAGCTGGTCTCCCCGGCGGAACGCGCCATGGGCGAGCTGGTGACGCGCCGGATCGACGGCCGGGTGTTCGACGAGCTGATGGCGGCGTCGCTGCGCAGCCCCGGCCTCGGCCCGTTGGAGGACCAGCGGGCGCTCGACGCGCTGCGCACCGCCGCGCGGGAGGTGGAGTTCGGCGTGCAGAGCCCCGGCCGGGCGGCCACCGGCCTGCTGGCGCTGATCGCGCGGTACACCGAGCTGACCGGCTGCGCGGTCG
>NZ_JBFAAX010000447.1:0-4739 GCF_040639995.1 Actinosynnema sp. NPDC023658
TTTGGGGGGCCCAATACCTACCACCTGTGCCCCCCGGGTCCCCCAACGGGGGGGTGCCCCCAATTGCGCTTAAACCAAAAATAGCACCGGGGCCCGCCCGCCCCGGGGGGTGCCCGCCGGGCCGCGGATGTGTGGTGCAGGTGGGCGATCGATCGCCCGGTTCGGCGCTACCGCGAGGCGAGCGGCACGCGCAGCGCCGACTTCAGCTCGTCGACCACGGTGTCCTGCTGCGCGGCCGTCAGGTCGTGGTAGAGCGGGAGGATCAGCGACCGCTCGGTGAACGCCTCCGTCACCGGCAGGTCGACGTGCGGGTGACCGGCGTACGCGGGTTCGAGGTGCGCGGCCATGATGCCGCGGCGGGCGGAGACCCCCCGTTCGGCCAGCCGGGCCAGGAGGTCGTTGCGGGCCACCGGCACGTCGTCCGGGAGCATCACCCAGAACGACTGGTAGTTCGTCGTCCCGTGCTCCGGGTCGCGCACCGGGCGCAGGCCGGGCACGTCCGCCAGCAGCTCGTGGTAGCGCGCCGCGAGCTCGCGCCTGCGCCGCACGATCGCGTCCAGTTTGGACAGCTGCACCAGGCCGACGGCGGCCTGGATGTCGGTCATCCGGTAGTTGAACGCCGTCTCCAGGTAGCTCTCCACGACCGCGCCGCCACCGCTGTGCCGCTCGGCCGCGCTGACGCTCATGCCGTGCTCGCGCAGCCGCTTGGCCCGGGTCGCCCACTCCGCGCGGTTCGTGGTGAGCATCCCGCCCTCGCCGGTGGTGATCAGCTTGCGCGGGTGGAACGACCACGCCGACACGTCGGCGTCCGCGCCGACCGGCACGCCCCGGTAGGTCGACCCGGCGGCGCAGGCGGCGTCCTCGACCACCGTGACGCCACGCGGCTTGCACAGCGCGCGGATCGCGTCGACGTCGGCGGGCACGCCCGCCTGGTGCACCAGGATCACCGCGCGGGTCCGCTCGGTGAGCACCGCCTCGACGGTGGCCGCGGACAGGTTGCCGGTCTCCGGCTCCACGTCGGCGAACACGGGCGTGGCGCCGCAGTAGCGGACCGCGTTGGCGGTGGCGATGAACGACAACGACGGCACCACCACCTCGTCGCCCGCCCGCACGTCGAGCAGGTGCAGCGCGACGTGCAGCGCGGTCGTGCACGACGACACGGCCACGGCGTGCAGCGCGGCGACGCGGCGGGCGAAGGCGTCCTCGAACGCGGCGACCTTCGGTCCCTGCGCCACCCAGCCGGACAGCACGGCGGCGGAGGCGGCGTCGGCCTCCTCCTGGCCGAGCCACGGCTTCATCACCGGGATCACGGGGACACCTCGGCGGCCTCGGCCACCGACGCGCGCCACCACGACACCAGGCCGCGCAGGCCGTCCACCAGCTCGATGTCCGGCTTCCAGTCGAGGTCGCGGGCGGCGGCGGAGATGTCGGCCAGGCGCCGCGCGACGCCGTTGACCTTCCGCTCGGGGCCGTGCTCCAGCGGCAGGTCGGAGTCCATCGCGGCCAGCAGGGCCAGCGCCAGGTCCTTGAGGCTGGTCTCCCGGGCGCTGGCGATGTTGTAGACCTGGTCGGTGACGGACGCCTTCGCGGCCAGCACGTTGGCGCGGGCGATGTCGTGCACGTGCACGAAGTCCATCGTCTGGGCGCCGTCGCCGAAGATCAGCGGCGGCTTGCCGTCCGCGATGCGCTCCATCCAGCGGATCAGCACCTCGGTGTACTTGCCGTGCGCGTCCATCCGCGGCCCGTAGACGTTGAAGTAGCGCAGCGCCACGTAGTCCAGGTCGTACATGGCGTGGAAGCTGCGCAGCACGCCCTCGTTGAACGCCTTGGCGGCGCCGTAGAAGGTGTCGTTGTTGTACGGGTGGTGCCGCTCGGTGGTCGGGAACTCCTCGGCCAGGCCGTAGACCGACGCCGACGACGAGGCGATCACCTTCTTCACGCCCGCGGCCGCGGCGGCGCCGCACCCGCCTGGATCGTCATCACGCTGACGTGGTGCGTCACCACGTCGTGCAGCTCGCGCGCGATGCGCGCCCGTTCGTGCTCGACCGCCCGGTGCAACGCCTCGGCCTGCTCGCGCTCCAACGCCGACACCTGCGCCCGACCCTCGTCCGTGCGGACCTTCCACGTGCGCAGGCCGTTCGCCGCCACGACCAGCGGCACCAGCACCAGCAGCGGCGCGTACTCGTCGGGCACGATCGGCAGCTCCGAGTCCCGGAACACCGCGACCTCCAGCACCAGCACCGCCACGCTCGCCAACGCGGGCGGCCGGTGCGGGCTGTAGGCGGCGGCCGAGTAGGCGGCCACGACGCACGCGTAGAACGTCAACCGCGGCGTGTCCGACGGCGACACCAGCGTCGCGTACAACACGACCCACAGCACCGCCAACGGGAACCGCCGCCGCAACGCCAACGCCGCCGAAGCCGCCACGGCCACGACCACCGCGCCGATCGCCGCACCCGTGTCCAGCTCGACCGGCGGCCCCATCATGCCGATCACCGGCGCGGGCCTGTCCCCGGTGTCGATCGCGTACCGGACCGTGGCCACCCCGATGACCAGCGCCACCACCACGTCGAACGCGTAGTTGCGCGGCGTGGGCCGCGGCAGGGGACCGGTCGGGAGCGTCACCAGGGTGGCCCAGGTCCGCAGTCGGTCCACCACCGGCGCGTTCGTCACCCGGCCATTCTCACCGACCACCGGGCCACCGGGCATCCACCCCGACGACCCCTCCCACTACACCGCTCGACTACATCGCAGGGATGACACCGCACCGCCCTCATCCCGGTGGGGTACCGGAAATGCCCCGGCCGACCGACGCGCCCGGACCGGCGCCGCTCCTAGCGTCCACCGCGCCAGACCGGGACGACCCAGGGAGCAGACCATGACCACGCCGGTGATCGAACTGCGCGACGTGAGCCGCAGGTACGACGACGGACCACCGGCGCTGCGGGACGTGTCGCTGACCGTGCGCGCGGGAGAAGCCGTCGCCGTCCTCGGACCGTCCGGCAGCGGCAAGTCCACGCTGCTCAACCTCATCGCCGGCCTCGACCGACCGGACACCGGCACCGTCACCGTGGACGGCGTGCGGGTGGACGGGCTGGGCGAAGCCGCGTCCGCCCGCTACCGCAGGGCCCGGATCGGCATGGTCTTCCAGTTCTTCAACCTGCTCGACGACCTGACCGTGGCCGACAACGTCGTCCTGCCCGCGCAGATGGCGGGCATGGCGCGCGCTGACGCCGGCAAGCGCGCGGCCGAGCTGCTCGACCAGCTCGGCGTGGCCCGGCACGCCCGCGCCTACCCCGGCCGGCTCTCCGGCGGCGAACGGCAGCGCGTCGCGGTCGCCAGGGCGCTGATGAACCGGCCCGCGCTGCTCCTGGCCGACGAACCCACCGGCGCGCTCGACACCGCCTCCGGCGAGGACGTCGCCGCGCTGCTCACCGAGCTGAACGCCGACGGCCAGACCCTCGTCGTCGTCACGCACGACCTGGCGCTGGCCCGCTCGTGCACCAGGCGCACCATCCAGCTGGTCGACGGACAGGTCGCCGGCGACGTCGTCGTGGAGCCGACCCGATGAGCGCCCTCGGCCGGGTGGTCCGCTCCGGCGTGGCCCGCCGCCGCGTGCAGACCGTGGTCATCGGGCTCGCCACCACGATGGCCGTGACGTCGTCCGTCCTCGGCGGCTCGCTGCTCGTGGCGTCCACCGCGCCGTTCGACGACGCGTTCGCCCAGCAGCACGGCGCGCACCTGTCCGCGCAGTTCGCCGCCGACAGGACGACGGCCGACGGGCTGGCGGCCTCCACGACCGCCGACGGCGTCACCGCGTCGGCCGGACCGTTCCCCGTCGTGTCCGTCACCCCGAGCGCCGGGGACGGCCCCTTCACCCCACCGCCCGTCACGGTCGTGGGCCGGGCCGACCCCGGCGGTCCGGTCGACGCCGTCACGCTCACCGACGGCACGTGGGCCGACCAGCCGGGCGAGGTCGTGATGTCCGCCGACGGCCCCTACGCCCACTCGCCGACCGGCTCCGGCGTCGGTCGGCGCCTCGAACTGACCGACGGCACGTCGTTGACCGTCGTCGGCCTCGCCCGCTCCGTCAGCCGCACCGCCGACGGCTGGGTGCCCCCGACCTGGATCACCTCACCCGTCGGCTACCAGGTGCTGTACCGGTTCGCCTCCGCCGCCACCACCGAGCAGGTCGACGCGGCCCGCGCGGCGATCGAGGCGGCGGTCCCGGCGGGCGCGCTCACCGGGTCGCAGTCGTGGCTGGTGCTCAAGAAGGCCGCCGACCGCGCGGTCGCCGTGTTCGTGCCGTTCCTCGTCGCGTTCGGCGTGCTGGGACTGGTGATGTCGCTGCTCGTGGTCGGCAACGTCGTCGCGGGCGCGGTCGGCGCGGGCACCCGGCGCATCGGGATCCTCAAAGCCCTCGGCTTCACCCCCGCGCAGGTCGTGCGGGCCTACATGGCCCAAGCGCTGATCCCGGCGGTGATCGGCACCGCGATCGGCGTGGTGGCGGGCAACCTGCTGGCCATCCCCGTGCTGGCCGAGACCGAGGACGTCTACGGCTCCGTCGGCCTCACGGTGGCGCCGTGGGTGGACGTCGTGGTCGTGGTGGGCGCGCTCGTGCTCGTGTCGGTGACCGCGTGGGTGAGCGCGGCGCGCGCCGGGCGGTTGCGCACCGTGGACGCCATCGCCGTCGGCCGCACCCCGCGTCCCGGCCGGGGCCGGTGGGCGGCCCGGCTGAC
>NZ_JBFAAX010000448.1:0-4733 GCF_040639995.1 Actinosynnema sp. NPDC023658
GCCCCCGAGACCCGGACCGCCGAGACCCGCGCCGGGGAGCGCGGCGACGACGGCAGGCCCCTGCCCGCCATCGACCTCGACGACCTGGCCCGCAGGCTGCTCGACCCGGTCGGCCGGTTGCTGCGCGCCGAACTGCGCCAGGGTCGCGAGCGCACCGGCCGACTGCACGACCGCCGCCGCTAGCCGGCCGGCCCGACCAAGGAGCACCAGTGACCGACGACGTGTTCGCCAGCAGCGTCTTCTTCCGGTTGACCATCGCCGACGACGACCTCGGCATGTTCCACACCTGCGACGGCCTCGGCGCGCAGGTCGAGGTCGAGCAGTACGCCGAGGGCGGCAACAACGGCTTCACCTGGAGCCTGCCCTCGCGCATCACCTGGTCCAACATCACCATGACCCGCCCGGTGACCGCCGACTCGGCCAAGGTCCTCAAGTGGTTCAACGAGATCCTCAAGGAGGCCGACCGCGAGGACGGCGAGATCGTCGCGCTGGCCCCGGACCTCACCCCGATCGTCAGCTGGCAGGTGATGGGCATCATCCCGGTCCGCTGGCAGGGCCCCGGCTTCGACCCCAACCAGTCCCAGGCCGCCGTGGAGACGCTGGAGTTCGCCCACGAGGGCCTCCAGGCTTCCGGCGACGACTGAGCGCGCGAGCGGCGAGGAGAGCGGACCGTGGCATCGAAGTTCCAGGCCGGAGTCGCCAAGACGGGCAAGGCCGCGGCGGCGTACTTCGGCTCCAGCCTCGTCAAGGCGCAGCTGGTGATCATGGAGCCGCCGGCGAAGAGCGGTGCGAAACCGGGTGCGCGGCTGACCACGGTCAAGTTCCAGTTCAACCCCAACAAGCTCTCGCTGAGCAAGAGCGTCGAGTGGCGGCGCAAGCCGGCGCGGATGGCGGAACAGGCGTCGCTGCCGGAGTTCGTCGGCAGCGGTCCGCGGTCGCTGAGCGTGGACGTGTTCCTGGACGCGACCGCCGAGCACGACAACACGGTCGAGGTGGGGGTGGAGAAGCTGATGACCGCCTGCGTGCCGACGAAGGCCAGCCTGCGGAAGGAGAAGCCCGCGAGCCCGTGGGTGCGCTTCGAGTGGGGCACGGCCAAGTCGGTGTCCTTCGACGGCGTGCTGTCCAGCCTGTCGGTGGAGTACTCCCTGTTCGACGTGGACGGCAAGCCGCTGCGGGCCACCTGCTCGCTGTCCATCGAGGAGGCGGGGGTCGGCAAGCCCGGCCAGAACCCGACCTCCGGCTCGCGCGAGGCCCGGCGCACGCACCGCGTGGTCGCCGGGGACAGCCTGCCGCAACTGGCGTGGCGCGAGTACGGCGACGCCACCGCGTGGCGGGTCATCGCCGAGGCCAACGACATCGACGACCCCATGACCCTGGTGCCCGGCACGGAGCTGCTGGTCCCGGGCACCACGGGCGGAGCGGAGGAGGAGCGGTGAGCACGCCGAACGCGGAGGGCGACAACCTCGCCGCCAGTGCGGTGGTCAAGGTGAACGGCAACAAGCTGGGGGACGAGGCGAAGTTCCTGGTGCGCTGCGTCGTGGACGAGAACGTGGGCCTGCCCGACACCGCCGTGCTGGTCTACCGGGACGCGGACCGGGAACTGCTCCGGAGCTCCGGGATCAGGATCGGCAGCGAGGTGGAGGTGCTGTTCGCCACCTCCACCACGACGGCCGCCGAGCGGGTGTTCACCGGCGAGGTCACCGCGCTGGAGATGGACTACGACAACCCCGGCGTGTTCGTGGTGGTCCGGGCGACGAGCCGGGCGCACCGCCTGATGCGGGGCCGCAAGGTGCAGGCGTTCCGCAACATGTCCGCCTCGACCGTCGTGCGGAAGGTCGCCGCGGGCGCCGGGTTGACCGTGGGCAGGCTCGACGTCGCCAACGTCGTCTACCGGCACCTGAGCCAGGCCGGCGTGTCGGACTGGGACTTCCTCCAGCAGCTCGCCCTGGAGCACGACGCCGTGGTCCGGATCGACGGGGGCGGGCTGCTGGAGTTCGTCAAGCTGGTGCCGGCGAGCAAGGCGCCGAAGGCGGGGTCGAGCGACCCGCACGTGCTGAAGTTCGGCAGGAACACCCACTCGCTGCGCGCCGTGCTCACCACCGCCGACCAGGCCAACGGCGTCGAGGTGCGCAGCTGGGACGTCGCCACCAAGAAGGCGTTGGTGGCGGTGCAGCCCAACACGCCGAGCAAGACCGTCAAGCCCGGCCTGACCGCGAGCAGGGCCAACGCGAAGTTCCCCACCAAGGCACCCCTGCTGGTGACCGACACGCCCTACGCCACCCAGGCCGAGGCGACCCGCGCGGCGCGCTCGCTGGAGGCGTCGACCGGCGCGGGCTTCGGTGAGCTGGAGGCCGTGGTCGAGGGCAACCCCCAGCTCCGCGCGGGCGACCCCGTGACGGTGGCGGACTACGGCGACGACTTCGACGGCAGCTACACCGTGACCGGCGCGCGCCACGTGCTCGACCCCGAGCTCGGCTACCAGACCACGCTGACGGTCAGCGCCTCCTACGACCGGTCGCTGGCCGGCCTGGTCACGGGCGGCAACGCCCCCGTCCGCAGCGGGCGGATGCCCGGCCTGGCGACCGGGATCGTCACCGACATCAAGGAGCCCGGCCGGGACCAGCGCGGCTGGGTGCGGCTGAAGTTCCCGTGGCTGGACGACAACTACGTCACCGACTGGGTCCGCACCGTGCAGTGGGGCGGCGTCGGCGGCGGCGGGGTGTTCAGCCCCGAGGTCGACGACGAGGTGCTGGTCGGCTTCGAGCAGGGCAGCCTGGACCGGCCCTACGTGATCGGCGGCCTCTACAACGGCGTCGACAAGCCCTCGCCGCACGGCCGCCCGCTGGTGGACGCCCTGCGCGGCAAGGTCAACCGCCGTTCCGTGTCGGCGCGCAACGGCAACCGGCTGGAGTTGCTGGACAGCCGGGCCGCGTCCGGTGTCCGGCTGGTCACCGGTGACGAGCGGCTGGAGGTCGTGCTCGACGACAAGCTGAACCAGGTCGAGGTGTCCGTGCGCGGCCCGAAGGGCGTCCGGGTGCTCAGCTCGGTGACGCTCACCTCCACCGGCGCCACCATCAAGGCCGGCACGGGCTCCGTCACGCTCGACGGCTCCGGCATCACCATCGACGCCGGCCTGGGCGTGCTCACGCTCAAGGGCACCCTCATCAAGCTCAACTGACCACGTGAGGAGTTCCGCCATGCCCATCGCCGCCCGTCAGGGCGACCCGACCGTGCACGGTGGCGCCATCGGCCCGCCGCTCAACCCGCTGACGGCGGCCCGGTTGCTCACGGTGCTGATCGAGGGCAAGCCCGCCGCGACGATCAACTGCACGCACGTGTGCGCCGTGGTGCCGCACAACGCGGTGCCCAACATCGTCATGGTGTCGCCCACCATCGCGCGGCGGGGCGTGCTCATCGGCGGCATGGCCGCCGCCGGGGCCCTGGACGAGACCTCCTGCAAGGCCAAGATCTCGCCGCGCCCCGGCACCGTGCAGATCGGGGGTCCGCTGTGAGCGCCGACTTCGTCGGCCGCGGCTGGGGCTTCCCGCTGCGGGTCGGCCCCACCGGCGGCATCGGCATGGTCGACCGCGACCAGGAGATCCAGGAGGCCATCCGGATGATCCTGAGCACCGCGCCGGGCGAGCGGCCGATGCGGCCCGAGTTCGGCTGCGGTATCCACGACCTGGTGTTCGCCACCGCCGACGGCGCGACCGCCGGGCACGTCTCGCGCGAGGTGCGCGCGGCGCTGGACCGCTGGGAACCGCGCATCGACGTGGCCGACGTGGTGGTCGCGTTCGACTCGGTCGACGTCGGCACGCTCTACATCGACATCCGCTACACCGTGAAGTCCACCAACGACCAGCGCAACCTGGTCTTCCCGTTCTACACGATCCCTTCCGAGGAAGGGGAGGCCCCCTGATGGCGATCCCGGCGCCGAACCTGGACGACCGCCGCTTCCAGCAGTTCGTGGACGAGGCCAAGCGCTACGTCCAGCAGAGTTGTCCGGAGTGGACGGACCACAACGTGTCCGACCCCGGCGTCACCCTCATCGAGACCTTCGCGCACATGGTCGACCAGCTGGTGTACCGGCTGAACCGGGTGCCGGAGAAGAACTACCTGGCGTTCCTGGACCTGCTGGGCGTGCGCCTGTTCCCGCCCGCGGCGGCCCGCGCGCGGGTGACGTTCTGGTTGTCCGCGCCGCAGGCGGAGACCGTGACGCTGCCGGCGGGCACCGAGGTCGCGACGATGAGCACCGAGTCCTCCGAGGCGACGGTGTTCGCCACCACCGATGGGCTGCCGATCGTGCCGTGCGAGCTGGCGCGGCTGGTCACCCGGTCCGCGTCGGGGGAGCACGTCGACCGCACCAGGGACCTGGAGTCGGCCAAGGACGTGCCGTGCTTCCAGACCACGCCCGCGCCCGGTGACGCCACCCTGTTCGGGCTGACCGCCGCCGTGCCGAACTGCGTGGTGGTCCTGCGCCTGGAGAGCCGCGTCGAGGGCATCGGCGTCGACCCCCGGCAGCCCCCGCTGGTGTGGGAGGCGTGGGACGGCGCGGGCTGGGCGGCCTGCGAGGTGGACGAGGACGGCACCGGCGGCCTCAACCGGCCGGGCGAGGTCGTGCTGCACGTGCCCGGCGGCCACACCACGTCGGTGATCGCCGGGCAGCGCGCGGGTTGGCTGCGCTGCCGGGTCACCGAACCGGTGGCAGGCCAGCCGTTCTACTCCGAGTCGCC
>NZ_JBFAAX010000449.1:0-4728 GCF_040639995.1 Actinosynnema sp. NPDC023658
ACCAGGAGCGGTAGTGCTCGACGCCGAACGCCACCGCGCGGGCCTGGTTGAGCTGGGTCGCCCAGTGCCACTGCTCGAAGTCGGCGGGGACCGGCAGGTGGGCCGCGAGGCCCCGGTCGAGCTTCCCGTTGCCGTCGTGGGCTTTCTGGTGCAGCAGGAACGCGGGCGAGTCGGGCGTCAGCGGGTCGTCGTGGATCCACCGGGTGAGGGTCGCCCAGGTGGGTGGCCCCTGGAAGCCGAACTCGGCGCTGAACCGCGGGACGTGGTCGCGGTAGTGCGTGTAGTCCACCGAGTTCCAGACGTCCCAGTCGTGGCGGGTGCCGTGGTGGGCGTCGTTGGGCGGCAGGTCGCCGGGGCTGAACGGGCTGCCCGGCGCGTACGGGCGGGTGGGGTCGAGCTCGGCGACGATCTTGGGCAGGAGGTCGTGGTAGTAGCCGCTGCCCCAGGTCCGTCCTTCCAGGCCGTCCCGCCATCCCTCCCAGTCCGTGAAGGCGGGGAGGTTCTCGTTGTTGCCGTTCCACAGCACGAGGGACGGGTGGGCGACCAGCCGGGTGACGTTCTCCCGGGCCTCGGCCTCGACCTCCCCGCGCAGCGGCTCCTCCTCGGCGTAGAAGGCGCAGGCGAACGGGAAGTCCTGCCACACCATCACGCCGCGTTCGTCGCAGGCGTCGTAGAAGTCGTCGGTCTCGTAGATGCCGCCGCCCCAGACCCGCAGCATGTTCATGTTCGCGCCGACGGCCTGGTCGATCCGGCGGGCCAGCCGCTCGGGCGTGACCCGGGTGAGGAAGTGGTCGTCCGGGATCCAGTTGGCGCCCTTGGCGAAGACCCGCTCGCCGTTCACGACGAAGGTGAACGGGGTGCCGAACCCGTCCGGTTCGGTGTCCACGGTGACGGTGCGGAACCCGATGCGGCGCTGGACGGCGTCCACCTGTCGACCATCGGCCAGCAATGCGACGGTCAGGTCGTAGAGAGGCTGGTCGCCGTAGCCCACCGGCCACCACAGCCGGGCGTCCGGCACCAGCACGGTGAGGTGCGCGGTGTCGCCGGTGACGGCCACCGCTTCGGTGCGGTCGTCGACCGTGACGACCGCGGTGTAGTCGCGGTCCGCGGCGCGGTCCAGCTCCAGGTGCACGTCGACGCGGCCGGTGCCGTCGGCGTCGACGGTCACGAGCGGGCGCACCCGCGCCAGGCGGGCGGTGTCCCAGCGTTCCAGCCGCACGGGCTTCCACAGACCGGCGGTCTGCAGGTCGGGCCCCCAGTCCCAGCCGAACGAGCAGGCCATCTTGCGGATCGCGTTGTACGGGTGCGGGTACGCCCGCTGCCGCCAACCCAGCTCCGCCTCGGTCCGCTCGGCGTGGGCGAGCGCGGACCGCAGCGTCACGGTCAGGTCGTTGTCGCCGTCGCGCAGCACTCCCCCGACGTCGAAGCGGTAGCCGCGGTGCATGTTGGCGGTGTGGCCGAGCACCTCGCCGTTCACCTCGACGGTGGCGACGGTGTCGATGCCGTCGAAGACCAACTCCACCCGCTCACCGACCCGCGGCGCCTCCGCCCGGAACGTCGTCGAGTACTGCCAGTCGACGCGGTGCATCCAGGTCAGCGCCGCCTCGTTGCGGTCCAGGTACGGGTCCGGCACGAGGCCCGCGGCGACGAGGTCGAGGTGCGTGCTGCCGGGGACCCGGGCGGGCACGTCCCGGTCGACGAGACCCTCCGGCACCGGGCCTCCCACGGCGCGCAGGCGCCAGCCGTCGTGCAGGTCCGAGCGCGTCATGGTGGCCCACTTCCCCGTCGGTCGACGCGAGGTCGAAGCTCACCGAGATGGTTACTCAGGCAGACGAACTAAGTCAACACCTGCGCGGACGGGGCCCGAAGCCTGTCGAGACGCTGCCGCACGAAGAGCAACCACACCCTGTTGACGCCTTATTTAGGTGACTTAATAATGGCCGGGCGCAGGGCGGTGTCGTGGCACGCCGGCGAACCGCACGTCAAGGAGGACGTCGTGAAGGTGTCGAGGAATGCAGGCGCGGGTGTGCGCGCCGCAACCGCCCTGCTCGTCGCGGCGTTAACGGCCGCGGGGTGCGGGCCGTCGACCCCGTCGGCCGGGCCGGACGGTTCCACCCTGGTGGCGTACGCGGGCCAGTCCGGCGACTACCAGATCAACTTCAACCCGTACGCGCCGTCCACCATCGGCGGGACGGGCACGATCTTCCAGACCCTGTTCTTCTACAACGTCGTCCGCGCCGCCGAACCGAAGCCCGAGCTGGGCACCGGGTTCACCTGGAACGCGGACGGAACCCGGCTGGACATCACCCTTCGCGACGGCGTGACCTGGTCCGACGGCGAGAGGTTCACCGCCGCCGACGTCGTGTTCACCCTCGACATGATCACCCGGCACAAGGGCATGAACAGCACCGGCTACGCGGGCCACGCCCAGGCGGTCGACGACACGCACGTGACGATCACCTTCGACCGGCCGTCGTTCGCGGACGGCCCGTCGGTCCTCGGCAGGACGTACGTGGTGCCCGAGCACAAGTGGAAGGACATCACCGACCCGGCGGTCACCGCGGTGGAGGACCCGGTCGGCACCGGCCCGTACCTGCTGGAGGAGTTCAAGCCGCAGGCGTACACGCTCAAGGCGAACCCGAGCTACTGGGGCGGCGAGCCCGCCGTCAAGAAGGTCCGCTACCTCGCGCTGTCGGGCAACCAGGCCGGCGCCGCCGCGCTCAAGGCCGGCCAGGTCGACTGGCAGACCGGACCCGTGCCGGACCTGGACGACGTCGGGAAGAACTACCCCGGCTACCGGTCCGTCGTCACCCCGGTGAACCAGATCGTCCTGGTCACGTGCAGCAACACCGCCCTGGGCTGCAAGGGCCCGCAGACCGACCCGGCCGTCCGCCAGGCGATCTACCACGCCATCGACCGGACCCAGCTCAACGCGCTGGCGTTCGAGAACACCGCCGGCGACATCTCACCGAGCTTCCTGCTGCCCGGCCGGGACGGCGCGCTCATCTCCCCCGACCTGCGGAACCGGACCGCCCCGATGCGACCGGACCCGGCGAAGGCGCAGCAGGTCCTGGAGAGCGCCGGCTACGCCAAGGGCGCGGACGGCATCTACGCCAAGAACGGCGAGCCGGTGGCGCTGACGCTGGGCACCGTCGCCGGCTGGACCGACTACATCACGGCGGTGGACGCGATGAGCCAACAGCTGCGGCAGGCCGGCATCAAGCTCACCCCGCAGCAGGTGTCCGGCAACGAGTTCGTGGACGCCCGGGACCGCGGCGACTACCAACTGCTCATCGACTCGCTCTACCAAGGCCCCGCACCGGACCCGTTCTACCTCTACAACTACTTCTTCAGCACCGCGCAGACCGCCGCGGTCGGCTCCAAGCCGGGCCCGAACGTCAGCCGGTTCTCCGACCCGCGGATCGACCAGGCCCTCGACGCGCTCAAGCTCCTCAACCCCACCGACACCGCCGCGCGGCGCCCCCACCTGGAGGCGATCCAGACCCGCGTCGAGGAGGCGATGCCCTACATCCCCGTCCTCACCCAGGGCACGATCAGCGTCTACCACAGCGCCAAGTTCACCGGCTGGCCGACGGACGACGACCGCTACGCGTTCCCCGCGGTCTGGTCGCACCCCGACGACGCGGAGATCCTGCTGCGCCTCAAGCCGACCGGCGGCTGAACCCGGTCCAGCCGAGCGGTCAGGGCGTCCGGCCCACCCCGACCGGCACCGGCCGGCCCGCGTCCTCGGCGCGGCCGTGGCCGAGGATCAGCTCGCTCTGCAGGACGAGGACCGCACCGCCGATCGCCGCCGCGTCCGACCCGTTGACCGACGGCACCACCCGCACCGGGTGCGCCCGCCGGGCGAACAACCGGCGGTCCAGCTCCTGCTGGATCACCGCCTGGTAGATCGAGCCGGCCACCGCGAAGCTCTGCCCGGCCAGCACGATCGCGTCCAGGTCGAACAGCACCGCCACGGTGACCGCGGCATGACCGAGGTAACGCGCCGACCGCTCCACGAGGTCACGGGCCTCGGGGTCGCCGGCGTTCGCGGCGGCCGCGATCCCCGCGAACACGGGCCGCAAGTCCTCGCTGGCCGGGTCGAGCGCGAGCCGCTGGGCGAGGCCCGGTGTCGCCAGCGCCTGCCGGACCAGCGCCGACGGGCCGGCGTAGTTCTCCAGGCAGCCGACGTTGCCGCACGGGCACTCGTCGCCGTGCACGTCGATCGAGATGTGGCCGATCTCGGCGCTGTTCGACGAGCTGCCCCGGTACACCTCGCCGGCGACCACCACCCCGCCGCCGATCCCGGTGGCCATGTAGATGCAGCCGTAGGTGCTGTGCGGGTCCACCGCACCCATCCAGTACTCACCGATGGCGGCCGCCGCGGCGTCGTTGTCCAGCAGCACGGGAAGACCGAGGCTCTCCGCGAGGCGCGACGCGACCGGGTAGTCGCACCACTCCTCGGTGGGCTGCGGCGTCAGCAGCACCCCCGCACGCCGGTCCTGCGGGCCGTAGCTGACCAGGCCGACGCCGAGCACCTTCCCCCGGTCCACGGCCGCCGTCGTCAGCAGGGCGTCCACTTGCGACGCCACCATCGGCAGCGCCCGTTCCGGCGGCATCGACGCGACGCCCTGGAACGACGTCCGGGCCACCGGCCGCCCGGCCAGGTCGACGACCACGATGACGCACGTGTTGCGCTCCAACTGGATCCCCACGCTGTAGCGGGCC
>NZ_JBFAAX010000450.1:0-4723 GCF_040639995.1 Actinosynnema sp. NPDC023658
GGTGTGGTCAGGAACCGCCGACGGCGCCCCGGGAGCGGCGCTCGGGCGGCGGCGGGTCCACCACGACCCGGACCACCGACTTCAGCCGCTCCAGCGTGCCGCGCGGCGGCGGTGCGGCGACCCGTTCCCGCAGCAGCGGCAGGCCGTCGCCCTCCAGCGCGTCGAGGCCCACGGCCCGGCCGCTCATCGCCAGCACCAGCGACTCGGCGTTGCCGCGCACCACCGCGCCGCTGCCCGACGTCCAGCCGGTGTCCACGGCCTCCAGCCGCAGTCCCGCCAGCCGCGAGCCCATCGAGTAGCCGGGTGACGGCTTGGCCGCGAGGTGCTGGAACGCCACCCACAGCCGGTCCTCCGGCACGTCCCGCGCGATGCCCAGCGGCACGCGCACGTCGTAGTCGTGCAGCAGGATGTCGGTCAGCACCGGGTCGTAGCCGGACCTCGGGATGGTGGTCCTCGACGTGGACCACCGCCGCAGCCGGTCGGTGATCTGCGCGGTGGGCATCCGGGCGGCGCGCGCGGTCAGCTCCCGGTTGAGCCGGTCGAAGTCGGCCGCCATGGAGACGATGCCCCAGTACAGCTTGAGCTGGCCGAACCGCAGGTACGTGATCAGGTGCGCGCCGACGTCGTGCACGGTCCACCCCTGGGACAGGCTTGGCGTCGCCAGTTGCCCGGCGTCCAACCCGTCGAGCTGATCCGCCATCCGACGCCGCTCTTCGACGAGCATGTCGTGGACCTTCATCCGTCCACGCTAGGCGGCCCCGCCGGCACCCAGCTTATTTCCGCTTGCGGACTTCCCCCCGGGCACGGACAGCAGCAGGGCCGGGAACCGCTCCGGCGCGTCCCGCAGCACGTCGTGCCCGGAGGGCCACGCCTCGACCTGCCACGAGGGGTCGTCACGCAGCCGCTCGTGGGTGGTGGCGAACGGGCTGTCCGGGAAGTCGGCCATGAACAGGTAGCGGCGGTCGGTGACCCGGTCGGCGGCGCCGGTGAGCGAGGCCCGTTGCAGCAGGGTGGCCAGCGGGTGCGGCGTGGCGCGCTCGTCGAAGGTCGGCAGCGGCGCCATGGCGAACCCATCACCCGGCGAGCCTTCGACGTACCACCGGCGCCAGTCGCCGTGGACGATGTCGTACGCGGACTCGCCGTCGCGCGGCACGAACGCGTCCACGTGCACCAGCGACCGGATCCGCTCGGGCGCCCGGTCCGCGACGGTCGTGACCACCATGCCGCCGTAGCTGTGCCCGACCAGCACGACCTCGCGCAGGTCGAGCCGGGTGAGCAGGTCGAGCACCTCGGCCACGTGGTCCTCCAGGTCGACCCGGCCGGTGCTGAGCGTGACCGCGTGCACCTCGTGGCCCTCCGCGCGCAGCCGTTCGGAGATCGTGGACCAGGCCCGCACTGGCCGAGCGGCTGGGCGTGACGGACCGTACGGTGCGCCGCGACGTCGAGCGGCTGCGCGAGCTTGGGCTACCCGGTGGACGGCACGACCGGCACCGCGGGCGGCTACCGGCTCGCGTCGGGCCGCCACCTCCCGCCCCTGCTGCTGGACGACGACGAGGCGGTGGCGGTGGCCGTCGGCCTGCGCACGGCGGCGGGCGTGCACGGCATCGAGGAGTCGTCCACCCGGGCGTTGGCGAAGCTGGAGCAGGTGCTGCCCGCGCGGCTGCGGCGGCGCATCGGCGCGGTGCGGGACGCGATCGCGGTGATGTCGGTGGACGGGCCGGTGTCGGACTCGGCCGCGCTGGGCGTGCCGGAACCACGAGGTGGTGGCGTTCACCCACCGCGGCGAGGAGCGCCGGGTGGAGCCGCGCAGCCTGGTGACCGCCTACCGGCGCTGGTACCTGCCGGCCTACGACCCGGCGCGGGAGGACTGGCGGACGTTCCTGGTCGACCGGATGGGCTCGCCGCGCGCCACCGGCCGCCGCTTCACCCCGCGCGCCCTGCCGGACGACCCGGCCGCCCACGTGGCCCGCTCCCTGACCCACGCCCCCTACCGGTACACGTGCACGGCCACCACCAGCCGCGCCCGCGCCGGTGGTGCGGTCGCGGCTGGTGGTGGCGCTGCCCGGCCGGGTGGAGCCGATCGACGACCGGACGTGCCGGGTGCGGCTGGGCTCGGACGTGATCGGGCACGTCGCCGCGGACCTGCTGCTGCTCGGCGCTCCCTACGACCTCGACGCGACGCCGGAGGTGCCGGCCGCGCTGCGGGAGGTCGGGGCGGGGCTCACCGGTGAGCGTCCTGCCCCACCGGGCGCACCAGGATCTCGTTGACGTCCACGGTCGGCGGCTGGCCCACGGCGTACATCACCGCGCGGGCCACGTCCTCCGGCGCGAGCTTCGGGTCGTCCGCCCGCGACGCCGGGATGCCGCCCGTGTCGGTCAGGCCCGGCTGCACGAGCGTGACGCGCACGCCGGTGCCGACGCACTCGGCGCGGATCGCCTGCGCCAACCCGGTCACGGCCCACTTGGTCGCCGCGTAGAGGTTCCCCGGCCGCACCCCGCGCCCGGCGGCGGAGCCGGTCAGCACCAGGTGCCCGGAGTGGCGCATCAGCGCGGGCATCGCGGCCCGCGCCGTGAACGCGGGTCCGCACACGTTGGTCAGCACCATGTCGCTCCACTCGGCGGGCGGCGCCCCGGCGGTCGTGGTGAACGAGGTGACCACGCTCGTGCCCGCGTTGGCGAACACCACGTCGAGGCTCCCCCACTCCTCCTCCACCCGGTCCACCAGGGCGGCGACCTGGTCGAACGACCGCACGTCGCACGAGGAGACCCACACCCGGTCGGGACCGCCGAGCCGGGCGGCGAGCGGGGCGAGGGAGGAGGCGTCCCGCCCCGCCAGGACCAGCCGGTAACCCGCTTCGGCGGCCATCCGGGCGGTCGCCGCGCCGATGCCCCGACCAGCCCCGGTGACCAGGAATACCCCACGTCCCATGGCCGCAGGGTACTGCTGATTCGATCGGATCACCGGTGCGCAGGCAACGTCGGCGGCCTTCGCGGCGTCGTAAAGGCGTATCCACTGATTGGGGGCACATGAACATCAACCGCAGGTTCGCGCTGGGGATCGGCTCGGTGGCGGCGGCGAGCGCGGTGCTCGGGTCGACCGCCGGGACGGCGCAGGCGCAGACCACCGAGGCGGAGTGGGACGCGCTGATCCCGACGACGGCTGAGCTGGCCCGTCGGAAGATCTCGCTGAAGTACTCGTGGGAGGTCGCGCGGGCGGGCGGCACGTGGTCGTCCTACATCGGCGTGGCCGACCCCGACGGCGTGATCAAGCCGGCCGTCGAGGTCGAGGCGGACCGGGTCGTCGAGGCGTACAGCGTGAACAAGATCGCGGTCGCGCTGGCCGTGCTGGACAAGGTCGACCGCGGCCTGATCCGGCTCGACCAGCGGGTCGAGGTCACCTCGGACATCGTCATCCGGGACACCGACGGCATCTTCCACCTGGACGGCGCCTACCCGAGCTCGGTCACCGTGGGTCACGCCCTGGCGAACCTGCTCACCGTGTCGGACAACACCGCGGTGCGCCTGTGCGGCCTGGTCGTGCCGGCGCTGGAGCTGAACGAGATCCTGCGCGCCAAGGGGTTCGTGCACACGCAGGTCGTGCCGGTGGCCAACCCGAACCGGTTCTACCTGGGCACCACCACGCCGCGCGAGACGTTCACCATGCTGCGCAGGTTGGCGGCGGGTGAGCTGCTGTCGGCGGCGTCGACCCAGCACCTGTTCACGGTGCTGCGGTCGCTGACCGCGTTCACCGACGGGATCCGGCTCAACCTGACGTCGGCGGAACGGCTGAACGTGGCCACGAAGGCGGGTTGGGAGGACGACGGGCGCAACGAAGCCGGCATCGTGTTCGACGCGAACGGCAAGCCGATGATCACCTACGCGCTGTTCGCGTCCGGCCGGTACAGCGGCGACCAGGCGGCGAACGCGGACAACTACGGCGCCACCCACCCGGCGCTGCGCGCCCGCGCCGCCCTCGGCCGCACGCTGTACGACTCGGTCCTGCGCATCACCGCGAACACCCCGCGCACCTACCGCGCCGCGCAGTACCACCCGGGCAACGGCGGCTGATCCCACCGACCACCGCCCGACTCGGAGCAGGGGTTCGCAGCCGGAACCCCTGCTCCCGTCGTCTCCGGCCCGATCGCGATAGTCACGCGGTGAGATGTATCCGGCGCGCACGGTGACGCTCCTGTACCTGAGGGGGTGGAACATGACCGACCTGCTGCACCGCTGCGCCGAACGGCCGGGTGCCCGCCCGCCGCTGCGCGGGTCGCGCCAGATCCAGGGCAACGTGCTGGCCGCGTTCAACAAGGACCACCAGCTGTTCCGGTTCGTCCGCTTCACCGACGACGCGCTCGGCCGCACCTGGCTGGCCGCCATGCTCGGCCACCTCAGCACCACCGCCGAGGTGGAGGACTTCAACGAGGTCTTCTCCCTCGGCCGCGCGCTGGCCGGCGGCGACCCGGAGGGCCTGCGGGCCACCTGGGTGAACGTGTCCCTCACCCCCGAGGGCCTGGTCGAGATCAGCATCAACCCGGACGCGACGAGGCAGGACCTGCGCGCCCACTTCCCGCACACCGCCGAGCAGGCGGCCCGCGCCAACGGCGACACCGACGACTCGGCGCCCGACCACTGGCTGTTCGGCCGCGCGGACCAGCACGTCCACGCCGTGGTGACGGTGGCGTCCGACGACGCGGACCACCTGGAGGACGCCGCGCGCGAC
>NZ_JBFAAX010000451.1:0-4712 GCF_040639995.1 Actinosynnema sp. NPDC023658
CGCGGTCCTGGCCTCGGTGCGCAGCGCGAGCGCGCGCCCCCCTGCGCCGACGGCCCCCTCCGCGCCGCTCACCCACCCATGGTGCGAGCCGGAGCGACCGCGGGCCACTCCGGCTCACGGCCGTGACCACCACCGGGTCGCTCGTGGGCCCCGGAACGGCATCGACCCGACCCGGCGCGCGGGCTCCGCGCTAGCGCTCCCGCACGAACAGCGACTGCGCGCTGCGCCCCACGGGCCCGCGTTCGTCGTGCAGCACGCTGCTCGCCACGCCGACACCGGACGCCCCGATCACCGTGGCCGCGTCCAGCGCGAACCACTCACCGACCGGCTCCCGGTGCAGGTGCACGGTCAGGTCGGTGTTGATCGCGTACCAGGTGCGGATGTCCACCCGGCTGGACACGCCGCTCGCCGAGTCCGCCACCGTGAACAGGCGTTGCACCGCGCTCGGCTCCTCGCCGGCCACCACGCGCACCTGCGCCCGCGCCCACACCACCGCGTCACCGGGCGCGAAGATCCCGCCGTCCACCGAGCGCCACTCCATCGCGGCCAGGTAGCCGCCCTGCCAGTGGTCCGGGATGGTCATCGGCTCGCACTCCGACGGCGGTGCCGGCGGCCCGCCCGCGTCGGACGCCACCGCCGCCGTGTCGCCGGCCACGGTCCGCCACGCGCCCGCCCGCAGCACCGGCCGGCCCCCGTGCGCCAGCTCCGCGGTCAGCAGCTCCACCGAACGGCCCGGCCGCAGCACCGACGCCGTCACGGTCAGCTCCGCCACCGGCACCGGACCCAGCACCTCGAACGCCACCCGCGACAACACCGTGCCCGGCCGCGGCGCGCACCGCTCCAACGCCCGCACCAGCAGCGCCGACGGCGGCCCGAGGTGCTGGCTCTCCTGGCCCCACGGCCCGGTGGTGTGCCCGGTCGAGGCGAACCGGTCCTCGTCCAGTCGCTCGTAGAACGCGTCCACGCCCCGGCCCCGTCAGTCGACCCGGTCGAGCGCGGTCTCCACCCCGGCGTCCGGCTCCGGCCAGCCCGGGTAGGGCGGCGGCGTGCCGTCGAACGCCGGGCACAGCGCCTTGTGGTCGCAGTAGTCGCACAGCCGGCTCGGGTTCGGCCGGAAGTCGCCGGTCTTCGCCGCCCGCAGGATCGCGTCCCAGATGGCCTCCAGGGTGCGCTCGAACCGGGCCAGCTCCGCCTCGTCCGGCTGGTAGGCCAACGCCTGCCGGTCGGCCAGGTACATCAGCCGCAGCTGGCGCGGCACCACGCCGCGCAGCCGCCACAGCACCAGCGCGTAGAACTTCATCTGGAACAACGCCTTGGCCTCGCCCACCTGGCGCGGCGCGGCCCCCGTCTTGTAGTCGACCACCCGGATCTCGCCCGTCGGGGCCACGTCCACCCGGTCGACGTACCCGCGCAGCAGCACGCCGGAGGGCAGCTCCCACTCCACCAGCAGCTCACGGGCGTCCGGGTCGAACCGGCGCGGGTCCTCCAGCCCGAAGTAGCCGTCCAGCAGCTCCTCCGCCGACGCCAGCCACTCCTCCTGCTCGGGGTCGCCCTCCGCGAACAGCTCGGCGAACTCCGGCCGCTCGGCCCGCACCCGCTCCCACGCCGGACCGACCAGCGCCCGCGCCGTCTCCGGCAGCCGCTCGGCGGCGGGCAGGCCGAACAGGTCCTCCAGCACCGCGTGCACCACCGTGCCGCGCACCTGCGCCCTGGTCGGCTTCTCGGGCAGCCGGTCGACGGCCCGGAAGCGGTAGAGCAGCGGGCACTGCTTGAAGTCGCCCGCTCGCGAGGGCGACAGCGCGGGCCTGCGAACAGGGCGCTCGGTGATCGTCGGCACTGCCATGGCCCAGAACCATAGGCCAACCCCCCGACAAGATCGGTTCCGAACCGCGTCGCGCGGCGTGGTCACACGGTGGCCGCCGCGTAGTCGGGGAGGTCGAGGCGGCTGCTCACGTCCTGGCCCACGCGGAGCATCATGGCGAGCAGGACCTTGTTGCTCAGCAGGGTGTTGCGCGCCCGCAGGCCGAACGCGCTCGCCGGCGCGAGGAACTTGCCCGTGCGGTCGCCGCCCCGCTGGCACCGTCGCGCGTAGTCGCGCATGAGTTCTTCGTAACGCCCGAACGCGGTCCGGTGATCACCGTTCGCGGCGGCCAGCTCGCCCGCGAGGACGTACGCGCCGACGACGGCCGTGCCCGTGCCCATCCCGCCGATGGTGGCGCCGCAGGCGGCGTCACCGACCAGGGCGACGCGACCCCGTGACCAGGGCTGGACGTCCGCCCGGCTGATCGAGTCGAAGTACAGCTGCGTCGTGCGCCCCAGGGCGTCCAGCAGCCGGGGCGTCTCCCACCCCAACCCGCCGAACGCGTCCAGGAGCAGCCGTCGCTGCTGGTCGACGTCACGCCGGTCGTACCGCAGGAGGGGCGACTTGAAGATCGCGAACGCGCTCGCCCGGCCCCCGGCCCGGGTGGTGGACACGAGCCGTCCCGGCACGTTGTAGCTCCGCGGCTCGGGCGGGATGCCCAGGTCGTCGGGCAGGTCCCAGGTCGCGACGTAGTAGCCGAGGTGGCTGACGAACCGCTCCTCCGGGCCGAAGGCCAGGCCGCGCACGCCGGAGTGGATGCCGTCGGCCCCGATGACCAGGTCGAACGTGCGCTCGGCACCGGAGGCGAACGTGACGTCCACCCCGTCGGGCGTCTCGGTCAAGCCGGTGACGGAGTCCCCGAAGACGTAGTCCGCGTGTTCCGCGCTGTGCTCGCGGAGGACACGCGAGAGGTCCGAGCGCAGCACCTCCAGCTCGCCTCCCGCGAAGTCCTCCGGCAGGTGGAGCAGGGTGCGCCCGCGTTCGTCGACGAACGTCATCGGGCTGCCGCCGGTCTGCACCTGGCGCAGCCGGTCGAGGACGCCCATGCGCTCCAGCACGGTCAGGTGGGTCTCGCCCCGGAAGTCCACCGCCGCACCACCGCTGCGCGGCACGGGCGCGATCTCCACGACGGTCGGCTCGAAGCCGTACCGGCCGAGCCAGTGGGCCAGGGCCGGTCCGGCGACGCTCGCGCCGGAGATGAGGACTCGCATGTTCGACATCGCCACCCCTAATTGTGTCCGTAGGACGCAGTTACTTCTGTGTACTGTAGACACAGTTTTCGGGCGGGTGCAACGCCGGAGGTGGGGATGGACCTGACGGGCAGACTCGAACTGCTCTGGGGCGAACGGCCGGGTCCGCGCCGCGGCCCCAAGCCCGCGCTCAGCCTCGACCGGATCGCCCGGACCGGCATCGCGATCGCGGACGCCGAAGGCCTCGCCGCCGTCTCGATGCAGCGGGTCGCCGCGGACCTCGGGTTCACCAAGATGTCGCTGTACCGCTACGTGCCCGGCAAGGCCGAGCTGGTCGCGCTCATGGCCGACCTGGCGATCGGCGCACCGCCCGCCGAACCGACCGGCGGGGACTGGTGCGCGCGGCTCCGGGCGTGGGCGTCGGCGCTGCTGCCCGGGTTCCTGCGGCACCCGTGGACGCTGGAGGCCACCACGGGCCCGCGCGTCGTCGGGCCGAACGAGCTGGCCTGGATGGAGTCTGCGCTGGCCGTGCTCGACGGGACCGGCCTGCGCGGCGCCGAGCGGATGGACGTGCTGGCTGTGCTGGCCGGGCACGTCCGGAGCATCGCCCAGCAGGTGGCGACGACACCGGGGGACGACATGGGCACGCAGTTCGGCGCGCTGCTGGCCGAGGTGGTGCGCGACCGGGGCGACCGCTACCCGGCGGTCGAGGCCGCGTTGGCCGGGTCCGCGGAGCAGGGAGGGGAGGACCAGGCCTTCGACTTCGGCCTCGACCTGATCCTGGACGGCCTGCGCGCCAAGGTCGCGTCACGCGCCGCGTCGCCGGTCGTGCCACCCGTCACCGGGTAGTCGGACCGCCGTCGGACCCGCGCCGGCGCGCTCCGCCGCTGATCCAACACAGTCCTGATACACCCCGCGCCCTAGGCTCGGTCCGTGGCGACGACGGGGAGTTGGCGACGGCAGGTCAGCCGGGACGGCGGGCTGCCGCTGTTCCGCGCGGCCGGGATACCGGTGCTGCTCGCGCCCTCGTGGTGGCTCGGCTCGGCGGCCATCGTGGTGCTCTACGCACCGCTGGTCGGCCGCATCGCCCCCGGTGCCGGCGGCTTCACCGGCGTGCTCCTCGCCGCCACCTTCGCGGTCTTCCTCGGCCTCTCGGTCCTGGCGCACGAGCTCGGCCACAGCCTCGTCGCCCTGCGCCTGGGTCTGCCGGTGCGCAGGCTGCGCCTGTTCCTGCTCGGCGGCGTGTCCGAGGTGATGCGCACCCCGACCCGCCCCGGTCACGAGGGCGCCATCGCCGCGGCCGGCCCGATCGTCTCCATCGTGCTGGCCGGCATGTTCGCCCTGGGCGCCTCGGCCATCCCGCAGCCGGACGCCGTGTGGTTGCTGATCGCCCAGACGGCCTTCGCCAACGCCGCCGTCGCGGTGTTCAACCTGCTCCCCGGCCTGCCGCTGGACGGCGGCCGGATCCTGCGCGCGGGCGTGTGGGCCGTCACGGGCCGCCGTGCGACGGGCACCAAGGCGGCCGTCGTCGGTGGCGGGGTCGTGGCCGCGCTGCTCGTCGTGTGGGCGGTGTGGGGCGTGCTCGACGGCGCGGAGGACCGCTGGCTCCGCTTCGGCGTGTGCCTGCTGACCGCGTGGTTCGTGCTGGCGGGCGCGCGCGG
>NZ_JBFAAX010000452.1:0-4711 GCF_040639995.1 Actinosynnema sp. NPDC023658
GTCGGCGGCGGGCAGCAGCGAGCGCACCACGTCGGGGTCCGCGCCCCACCGCCAGCACTCGGCCAGCAGCATCACGAACAGCGGCGTGGCGTCGGCGGTGCCGTAGTAGTGGTTGCCGCCCAGCACGGCCGTGCTGTCCGGTCCCAGGCGCAGCTCGTGCAGCACCCGGCCCGGTTCTTCCTCGGTCAGCGGGTCGACCACCTTGCCCTGGGTCTCGGCCAGGGTCTGCAACGTGCCCAGCGCCAGGCCGACGTCCAGCGGCAGCGCCATCCACGCGGTCAGGAGGCTGTCGCGGCCGAACAGGGTCATGAACCACGGCGCCCCGGCGGCGACGAACGGCCGTCCGTCGCGGGCCGGGTCGTGGATCTGGAGGGCGCCGAGGTCGCTCTCCGTGCGGCGCAGCACCCCGGTCAGCACCGGGTCGCCCGCGGTCACCAGCGTGCTGGCCGCGCGCCACGCCCTGATCTTGCGCGCCGGCCCGCTGGCCTCGATGCGCTGGCCGCGGCGGAACTGGGGCGGCACCGGCCGGCCCGAGACGGTCGGCTGCACGACCACCTCCGTGGACCACCGACCGCCCGCGGGCACGACCACGTGCCAGCTCAACGCGCCGGGCGCCACCACGGGCTCGGCGGTTGCGGTGAACGACACCCCGCGCGAACCCTCCTTCCGGTCGCGCAGCACGAGTTCCGCGCCGGCGGCGGTGGCGTCGGAGCCGCCGGGGACCGCACGGCCCTCCTTGACCGCGAAGAGGTCGGCGAAGTCGGCGTCCACGTGCAGCTCCAGCCGCACGGCCGTGGCCTCGCGGCCCAGGTTGTCGACGGTGATCGTCTCCCGCATCCCGTCACCGACCAGCCGTTCCCGGACCAGCAGCAGCGTGCTGTCCGCCGAACCCGGCGCCGGCGGCCTGCGCAGCACGAACCGGGCCGCGAACGCCTCCGGGTGCGACACCGACAGCGGGTGCGGCGGGCGGCCGTCCAGCCGGAGCTGCCACCGCGACAGCACGCGCGCGTCGCGGAAGAACAGCCCGTGCGGCGTGCCCGGCTCGATGTCGCCGGTGCCGCCGGACAGGCAGAACGTGCTGCCCTCGACCAGGGTGGTGGTGCCGCCGACGCCGCCGGTCAGCGCCGGTTCGCCCGCGTTGAACGGCTCCGGTGGCAGGTCGGCGGTCACGCGCGGTCCCCCGAGGCGTGCAGGGTGGACCCGCCGTCGGCGTTGCGCTCGTAGACCCGGTCGAGCGCGGAGTCGAGCGCGGCGTAGTCGCGGCGCAGCGCGGTGAGCGAGCCGTCCGCGAGCGCCCGGCGGTAGACCGCCTCGTAGCCCGCGCCGAGGCCGTCGACGTCGAAGTGGGCGGCGACGTGCGCCCTGCACGCGGCCGGGTCCAGGTCGCGCACCTCGTGCAGGGCGGGCACCAGCTCCTCCGGGTGGTCGCGGACCAGTCCCGTCACACCGTCCACCACCACCTCCGGCACCGCGCCGGCGCGCAGCGCCACCACCGGCGTGCCGCAGGCCATCGCCTCGATCATCACCATCCCGAACGGCTCCTCCCAGCGGATCGGGAACAGCAGGCACCGCGCGGCGGAGAGCAGCTTGCGCTTCTCGGTCGCGTCGGCCACCCCGAAGACGTGGTCGCGCCCGGTCAGCCGGGGCCGGACCTCCGCCTCGAAGTACTCCTTCTCGATCGGCTCGGCGCACTTGCCCGCCAGCACGAGCGGCACGCCGGCGGCGTGGGCGGCGTCCAGCGCCAGGTGCGGGGCCTTGTCGGGGTGGAAGCGGCCGAGGAACAGCGCGTAGTCCTCCTTGCGCTCGCGGAACGGCCAGTCGCCCAGGCGCAGCGCGTTGTGCACGGTGCCGACCCAGTTCAGCTCGGGCGCGAGCTCGCGCTGACGGTCGCTGATGGCCACGAGGCCCACGTCGCCGCCGAGCTCGCGGTAGTACCGGCGCATGTCGGTGTCGACGGGGCCGTGCACGGTGGCCACGGTCCGCAGGCCCATCGCGGCGAACGCGGGCGCGTTGAGTGGGCCCGCGAGGGTGTGGTCGTGCACGACGTCCAGGCCGTCGGCGGCGGCGAGCCGTTCGACCTCGCGGCGGACCGCGGCGGCGTGGACGACCTCCGGGAACGGCTCACCGAGGCGTTCGGGGACCGTGCGGTCCCACACCGGGACGAAGCGGGCCCGCGTGCCCGGCTCGCCCGCGCCCAGCAGCGTCACCCGGTGGCCCTCCGCCACGAGGGAGTCGGCCAGGTCCGCCACGACGGCCTCCACACCGCCGTAGGCCTTGGGCGGGACGTCGAAGTACGGCGGGGCCACGAGCGCGACGCGCAACCGGTCGCGGGTGGCGCGGCGAGAGGACGTGGCGGACAACGGCTTGCTCAAGTCGACCTCCTCGGCGGACCTCGGAACGGCGGCCACTGTTGGCACCTTCGCCTGAGACTGCTAACAAAGATCATGGGCGGCGCGCAATACCCGCCGCACCAGGAATGACATCGGTCACACTCAGGATTCCTGAGTGCAGGATGCTCAACTTCGGGAGACGGAGATGGTGGACGTGGAGCTGGTGCCGCTGCGGGCGGACTTCGACGTGGTGTGGCGCGGCTACGACCGAGGCCAGGTGCGCCACTACGTCGAAGGCGTCGAGGCCGAGCTCCGGGTGCTCGCGGTCGACCGCGACGCGGCGGAGGCGTGCGCCGACGACCTCGCCCGCCAGCTGGAGACGGCACGGGCGGAGATCCGCGCCCTGCGGGAGCACCTCGACCGGATCTGCCGCACGCCCGTCGAGCCGGACGCCCTCACCGAGCGCCTGCGCCGGCTCGCGGAACTCGCCCACGACGAGGCGGCGGAGATCACCGCGCGGGCGCAGGCCGTCGCGGAGCACCACTGGGCCACCGCCGAACGGGCCGCGGCGCGGGTCCGCGAGCGGTCCGAACGGCTCGTCGCCGAGCTCGACGCGCGGCGGCGGGAGGCGGAGGCCGAGCACCGGGGCCTGATGCGGGCGGCCGGCGAGCGGATCCTGGCGGAGACCCGGCAGGCCGAGCAGCGGCGGCGGGAGCTGGACGAACGCGCGGCGGCGTTGCGCGAGGAGGTCCGGGTGGACTTCGAGCTGGCGATGACCGCGCGGCGGGCCGAGGCGATGGCGGCGATGGCCGCGGAGGAGGCCGCCGCACGCGCGCGGGCCGAGCGGGTGGTCCGCGAGGCGGAGGAGCACGCGCGGCGGATCCTGGCCGAGGCGCGGCAGCGGGTGGACGAGCTGCGCGACCGCCGCGACCGCATCGCCGCCGGGCTGCGGAGCGCCCGGGACCTGCTGGCCGAGGCCAAGCCGCTGCTGCACGCGCCGCTCGACGAGATCCCGGCCCAGCGCACGCCGGCGGACGCCCCGCTCCTCGACCGACCGGCCACGCTCACCTGACCCCGACCGACCACCGCTCACCCGTCCCCCGCCGGTCCGCCGGGCGCGATGCCCGACCTCCCTCGTGCGAGGGGTTGTGATGTGCGTCATGAGGACGCATGCTTGCGCCCGATGGGAGCGCTCCCAGAGCGTGACGTGAGGAGCAGTCGAGTGGACATCGGAGCGAGACGACGACGGCTGGTGGGTTCGGCACTGGTCGCGACGGTGGTGTGCGCGCTGGTCGGCGCGAGTGGCGCGGGAGCGGAGGGCGAGGGACGCATGGACGCTTCGGGACCGCCGCACCTGCCCAAGGGCACGTCGTTCTACGTCGAACCGGACGGCAACGCGGCGCGGCAGGCCGCGCAGTGGCGGTCCGAGGGACGGGTCGCGGACGCCGAGCTGATGGAGGCCGTGGCCGCCCAGCCGACCGCGATCTGGTTCACCAACGCGGGCGCCGCGCAGGTGCGGGACGGCGTGCGCGACGTCGTGCGGGCAGCTAAGGCCAAGGGCCAGGTCCCCGTGCTGGTGGCCTACTTCGTGCCCTACCGGGACTGCTCGCAGTGGTCCGCGGGCGGCGCGCGCAGCGAGCAGGAGTACAACGAGTGGATCGACGCCTTCGCCGCCGGCATCGGTGACGAGAAGGCGGTCGTGGTGGTCGAGCCGGACGGCCTGGCCCTGCTGACCAGCGAGCCGTGGTGCACGATCGGCCCGGACGAGGAGCTGGTGCCGGAGCGGTTCCGCGAGATCAACCACGCGGTGGACGCGCTCAAGCGCGGCAAGCACACCCGCGTCTACCTCGACGCCGGGCACTCCGCGTGGCAGCCGCTCGACGACTACGACGCGGGCTACGGCGAGCCGCGCCAGCAGCTCGGCATCGTCAACCGCCTGATCCGCGGCGGCGTGGCGCGAGCGGACGGGTTCGCGCTCAACACGTCGAACTACCGGTCCACCGAAGACCTCGTGCAGTACGGCACGCGGGTGTCGAAGTGCATCTACCTGCGCACGCAGGAGGGCGTCGAGACCTGCCCGCCCACCGCGGAGCTGGACGCGATGCCGGTGCGCCAGTCGAAGATGACGCACTTCGTGCTGGACACCAGCCGCAACGGCCAAGGCCCCTACACGCCCGGCGAGGGCGAGACCGACTGGTGCAACCCGCCCGGTCGGGGCCTCGGTGAGCGCCCCACGGCGAACACCGGCATCCCGCTCGTGGACGCGTTCCTGTGGATCAAGCGCCCCGGCGAGTCCGATGGCGAGTGCCAGGGCGGCCCGGCGGCCGGCCGCTGGTGGCCCGAGCAGGCGCTGGAGCTGGCGAAGCTCGCCTCCCCGCCGC
>NZ_JBFAAX010000453.1:0-4708 GCF_040639995.1 Actinosynnema sp. NPDC023658
GGTGATCGCGCGGCGCTCGTCGGCGTGCGACCCCGGTACGGGGACGTGATCCTGGTGGTCGGGTCGCACGGCGCCGCGCCGGTGGTGCCGGGGGTGCGGGTGCTGCGGGCGGCGAACGCCGTGGACGCGATCCGCCAGTGGCAGACGGTGATCGCATGACGAGGGTCCACGCGGTCTGGTTGCTGCTCGCCACCGCGGTGCCGGGTCTGCTGTTCGCCCCGGTGTTCGGGCTGGGGGCGCTGGTGCCGCCGATCGCCGGCGTCGTCGTGGCCTGCTACGCCGTCTTCGAGCTGTGCCTGCGATTTCCCGCGCTGCGGCCGTGGCGGCCACTGCTCGTCCTGGCGGCGGGTGCGCTCGCGCTGGTCGAACTGGCGCTCTTCGACACCACCGTGGGCGGACTGCCGACCGCGGCCAGCCTGACGGGGCTGGTCGCCGGTGTGACCGACTCCTGGCAGCTCACGCTGCAGTCGACGTGGCCGGTGCGGCCGGAGGCGGACCTGCTGCTGTTCGTGCCGCTGCTCGTGCTCCTCACCGCCTCGGTGGGCATCGAGCTGCTGCGCCGGCCCGCCGCGGCCGTGCTGCCGAGCCTGGTGCTGCTCCTGCTGAGCCAGGCCTTCATCGCGGTGTCGGGCGCGGTGGCGACGCTGGTCGCGCTCGCCTACGCGGTCGCCGTCGCCGGCCTGTTCGCCTCCCCGGCGCGGTCCGCGGTCGCGCTGACGGTCGGGTTGAGCGTCGTGGCGGGGGTCGCCGCCCTGGCGGTGCCGACGGGGCCCGCGTACTCGGTGCGGCAGAACCAGTTCGCCGGGGTGCCGCTGCCGCGGGAGGTGAGCCCGCTGGCCGAGGTCGCGGCGCGGTTGGCCGATCCCGACGCGGAGGTCTTCAGGTACACCAGCGACGCCCCCGTGGACCGCTGGCGACTGGTGGTGCTGGACGGCTTCGACGGCGTCACGTGGACGGCGGACGACCGGTACCGCAGGCTGGGCGCGGAGATCGCGCCGCCGGCCGGGGTGAGCGTGCCGACGACGCAGCACTCCGCGCACGTCACCGTCCCGAGTGGACAGCGATGGCTGCCGAGCCAGGCGATGCCCAGCTCGGTGACGGGCGCGGTGCGGCCACTCGTCGACCAGGACGCCGGCACGCTGCTGCTGCCGGAACGCGGTGGCCCGGCGGAGTACGACCTGCGCTGGCGGGAGCCGTTCGGGGACCTCTCCGGCCTCCCCGACGCGGCGGTGTCGTCCGACGTCCGACCCGGCGACCTGGGCACCGTGCGGGACGGGATCGCGGAGCTGGCGAACACGGCCACCAGGGGTGCGCGGCCGACGTTCCGGACGGCGCTCGTGCTGGAGCAGTACCTCAGCGACAACTACCGGGTCGCGACCGGCTCCGAGCTGCCGACCGGGAGCGGCTGGCCGCAGCTGGGCAAGTTCCTGCTGGACACCAAGCGCGGGACGAGCGAGCAGTTCGCCGCGTCGTACGTGGTGCTGGCCCGGATCGTCGGCATCCCGGCCCGGTTGGCCGTCGGCTACCGCGCGCCCCGCGACCGGCCGGCCGGCGAGGTGGTCGTGCGCAACAAGGACGTGCTCGCCTGGCCGGAGGTCGCCGTGGAGGGCGTCGGCTGGGTGCCGCTCGACCCGGCCGGCACGGCGAGCGGGGCGGGTCCGGCGCCGACCGGGCTGGCCGAGGTCACGGCGAAGGCGCGGGCCGAGCTGCCGCCGCCGAACGAGAAGCTGCCCGACCCGCCCGTGTCGACGCCCGCGCCGGTGGACGAGGCGACTTCGTGGACCGGGGTGTGGGTGTCGGTGCTATGGGGTGTCGCGGGCCTGCTCGCGCTGCTCGTGGTGGTGGTGCTCGCCATCCCGGTCGGCAAGCTCGTCCGGACCGCGCGCCGCAAGCGCTTCACCGGCGCCCGCGGGGTGGTCGGCGCCTGGTGGGAGGTGCGTGACCTGCTGCGGGCGCACGGCACCCGGATCACGCCCGGCATGACTGCCCGTGACCTCGCCGCGGTCTCCGCCGGCTCCGTCGTGGACGGCCTGCACCGCCTCGCGGTCCACCTGGACACGGCGTTGTGGTCGGGTGCGGGCGCGGACGAGGGCACGGTGGCCGCGGCGTGGAAGGCCGTCGCGGAGGTCCGGGGCGCGCTCGCCGGGCGTCCGCTCGGTGAGCGGATCAGGGCGGTGTTCGTGATCCGATGAACGAACTGCTCGGCACCGGCCCCGTCGCCGAGGTGTACGCGGTCGACGGGGTCGCGTTGAAGGTGTTCCCCGGCAGGTTCGACCGGCGCACGCTCGCGACGATCGAGCAGGAGAGGGGCAAGCTCGCCGGGCTGTCCGCGCCGGTGCTGCCGCTGGACGGCGTCGAACTGGTCGACGGCACCCGGCACGCCTTCCGGATGCAGCTGTGCGCCGACTCGCTGGCGGACCGCGTGCGCCGGGAGGGGCCGCTGCCGTCGGAAGAGGTGAGCGCGCTGCACGAGTCGTTGACGCGCGCGCTGGCCGCGGCGCACGCGCTCGGCGTGCTGCAAGGCGGGATCACACCTGCTAACGTGCTGTTCCGCGCGAGCGGTGAGGCCGTGCTGGCGGACTTCGGCGTGGCGCAGCGGCAGCGGTTCCGGCGCGACCCGCTGGCCGGCATCGAGTGGGTGTCGCCGGAGACGCTGCGCACCGGCGTGGTCGGCGCGGCGACCGACGTGTACGGACTCGGCGCGGTGCTGCACTTCGCGTTGACCGGGAGGTCGCCGCACCCGAGCCGGATCGGGGAGCTGACCGGCGAGCGGATCCTGCGCGTGCTCGGGGATCCGGTGCCCGCGGTCAGCCGGCCCGACGTCCCGGTGGCGCTGTCCACCGCCATCGGTCGAATGCTGGCCCCCGACCCGGCGCGGCGTCCGGCGGCGGCACCGGCCACCGCGCCCGAGGCCCCGGCCGGTTCCGCGCGGTGGCGCTGGTACGCGGCCCTGGCGTTGGTGCCGGTCGCCGCGCTGGCGGTCGTGCTGTGGCTCCGCGCCCGGCCGGAGCCGCCGGCGGCGGACTCCCTGCCGTCGGTCGCGGACGCGCCCGCGCCGGCGGTGGAGCTGGAGGAGCCGACCGACCTGGGCGACGAGGTCTCGCTCACCTGGACGGCGACGGACGACCGGATGTACTTCGCGGTCCGGTACTGGGCCGAGGGCGAGCCGAGCCGGACGAAGCTCGTGCAGTTCAGCCACACGGCGACGGTGGCCGTCGATCCCGATCGGGGCCGCAAGTACTGCTTCCTGGTGCGTGGCACCACCGGTGAGGGCGGAATCTACGAGAGTCGGACCGAGAGCGTGCGCGGGGCGGTCTGCCACAGGTGAGGAGGTCGGCTCGTGGAGCCGAAGTTGGAACACCCGGGTGGGCTCCTGCTGCCCAGGGGGCACGACAGCCTGACCCGCGGCGTCGCGCGCGCGGTGCCGGGGTCCGTGCACGTGCTCGCCCTCGGTGGCGGCGGGTACGCGGTCGGCCCGCGCGACGGCCGGACCGTCTACTTCGGACGGAACCGGCCGCTGGTGCACGTCTGCGTCGGTGAGGACGACCAGCAGGTCAGCCGCAGGCACGGCGAGCTGACCCACCGCCAGGGCCGGTGGTGGCTGAGCAACACCGGGCGCAGGCCGATCCGCCTGCCCCGCTCGCAGTGGCTCTTCGCGGAGGAAGGCGCGATCCCGCTGGCCGAGGGGTACACGCCGCTGCTCGTGCCCGGCTCGCGGGACCGGGAACACCTGCTGGAGGTCTACGTCACCGGCGTCGACGGCGCGCAGCCCCGCTCCCGCCACGACGCCGACACCGACCCGCCGCGGCCGTACGCGTTGACGCCGGACGAGAAGGTGATGCTCGTCGCCCTGGGGCGGAACTACCTGCTGCGCGACCCCAACCCGAAACCGCTGACGTGGAAGGAAGCGGCCCTCCGGCTCGCCGAACTCCAACCCGACGCGGGGTGGACGGCCAAGAAGCTGGAGCGCCGGGTCAGCGTCGTGCGCGACCGCCTGTCCCGCCGGGGGGTGCACGGCCTGACCCGCGAGGAGGTCGGGGAACCCGTAGGCAATGCCCTGAACGACAACCTGCTCCGGGAACTCGTGCGGTCGACCTCGCTGGCGCCGAAGGACTTGGACCTGCTGGACTGGCAGTCCTGATCGTTGTGTTGTGGTGTCTCGACGGTATCGACAGGTTTCCTCACGCGGGTCCGCGCGGTGGGGGAGTTGCCGCCGCGGAAAAGCGACCCGCGGCCTCGGCTTTGCCGGGTCGACCTCCGCCGAACCGCCATTCCCCATGATCAAGGGGGGTGGCGGCCTTTCGGGTGAAGTGGTTCGCCGGGGGTTGTGGCGGTCGGCTGCTCGGTTAAGGTGCGAACGGGGGATCGAATTCTTGCTTCGATCCGGGGGTGTTGATTAACGGCAATCGGCGGGACCGGCGTGCCCGATCCTGTCCCGATTCGATCCCCTTCGCATTCGTCGAGGGGGGAATTCGTGCATTCACGTGGTATTGCGGCCCGATCGGCCGCAGTGGCGCAAGGACGGCTGATCGGTCACGTCGGCGACACCGGCGCCACCCACCCCGGTATCTCGCAGGACTGCGCCACGTCGCCGGTGCGCGCGACGAAGGGCCTCGGCACCGGCACGTTCGGCCAGGACGCCGGGATCGGGCACGGCCGGCTGGGCTTCCGGCTCGCGATCAGCTGACACCGGGGCGACGCACCCTGG
>NZ_JBFAAX010000454.1:0-4693 GCF_040639995.1 Actinosynnema sp. NPDC023658
TTCGAGTCGTGCCCCTCCTCGTGGATCCGGTCGAACTCCTCCACCAGCGGGAGGAACTTCCGGTCGGCCTCCCCGTCCACCGCCGACTCCGCCAGGGCGGCCAGGTCGACCTCCCGCCCGTCGAGGCCCTGGGCCTGCGCGTCCAGCCGGGCCGACAGCAGCAGGTCGTCCACCACGTCACCCAGCCCGCGGATCGAGCTGGCGAGCTTGTCCAGGCCCTCGCGGTGGTCGTCGGGCAGGTCCGCCGCGGCGGCCAGACGGGCGAGCAGCTGCACCCGCGTGTACGCCCGCGCGATCGGCGTCCGCAGCTCGTGGCTCGCGTCCGTGACGAACCGCCGCTGCCTGGCCAGCGCCTCCGCCAGCGGTGCGACCGTGCCTCGGCCGACCCTCATCCCGGTCACCGCCGCCGCGAGCAGGCCGGCGACCTCCGCGATCACCAGCGCCAGCAGCAGGTGCCGCCGGTCCGCGAGCTGGTAGCGCGTGTCGAACACCGCCTGCACGGTCGTCCCGTCCGAGCCGGGCTGGGTGAGCACCAGGTACTCCGTGCCGTTGCGCTCCAGGGCGCGTTCGAGGGGCCGGCCCGACGACCGCACGGCGTCGAGGTCCTCGCGCAGCGGAAAGCCCGGCGGCACCCGCAGCACACCGCCGTTGACCACCCCGTCGTCGAGGACGAACAACCACGTGCACCCCGGAGGTGTCGACGGCGTGCCGAACGTGGCGTTGTACCACAGCTCGCGCGTCACCTGCGCTTCCTGCGCGCGGACCATCACGACGTAGGCGATCCCGCCGACGAACGCCACCAGCACGGTGATCGCCAGACCCACCAGCACGCTGATCCGGAGCCGCGTGCGCCGGATCACCGCCCGTTCCGCCTCGACCCACGATCGGCTCACAACGCCCCCAAGCGATACCCGAGTCCCTGCACGGTGTGCACCACTGAACGGTCGATCTTGGTCCGCAGGTAGTACACGTAAGTGTCCACAATGGATGGTGATGACGCGTCCGGGAACACCACCCGCCGCAACGCCGGCCGCGTGTGCACCGTGTCCGGGTACGTGGCCAGCACGCGCAGGAGGGTGAACTCCCGCGCGGTGAGCGGCACCCGTTCGCCGTCCGGCAGCGCCACCTCCCGCTGGGCGATGTCGAGGTGACCGGAGCCGATCCGCAGCACGTCGTGCAGCTCCAGCGCCCGCCGGCACAGCGCGCGCAGCCGGGCGCTCAGCTCGTCCAGGTCGAACGGCTTGACCAGGTAGTCGTCCGCGCCCGCGTCGAGCCCGTCGATCCGGTCGTGGACGGTGCCCAGCGCGGTCAGCATCAACGCCCGCGCCCGCACCGCCCGCGCCCGCAGCCGGACCAGGAGTTCGAGCCCGTCCAGGGCGGGCAGCCCGCGGTCGATGACCACCACGTCGTACGGCCGGGTGAGGGCCAGGTGGAGCCCCCGGTGTCCGTCCGTGGCCACGTCGACGCTGTAGCCCTCGTCGCGCAAAGCGCGGCTCAGCAACTCCACGAGTTCGCGGTCGTCCTCGACCAGCAGCAGCCGGAAGCACTCCGCCGGCCAGGATCTGGAGGTGCCCTGCACGTCACCAGAATCCCACTTCCGGGTGTTCGGTCAATGTGATGCGAGCATCGGCCATCGGGGTTCCGCCGGCCTCGTGGAGATCGGTGCCGGTGGGGGAGCTGCGACGGCGAAACAATTGCGCGAACGTGCAGTGATGTCCGCGGACCGGATTTCTTGTCAACCCCTATTTGTCGGCGGATTGGCGACCCGCGATCCTGGATCGTCCCAATTGGTCGCCGTGCGGGGTCCGGAACGGCGGTGACCGGATTCGCTCACAATCCATTGTGGACTGTTCAGCGCCCGTCTCCCGAGTTTCACCATCCTTTGTGGACAGTGGTGCGAACCGGACATCGGCCGCTCCCGGTCAAAGGCGCGACCCGGGTGAGGATCCGCCTGGGCTCAGGGCCTTCCCCGGTCGCCGGGACCGCGGCGGACGTCCTCGGCCACGGCCGTCGCCACCCGCCGCACGGCGGCGGCCACCCGGTGCTCGTCGAGCCCGGTCAGCGCGACGACTCCAACGCTCGCCGCCGGTGCGGCCCCGACCGGCACCGAGCCCGCTGCTGCCCGAGGTCGCCCGCCCGCACTGCGCGAACTGCGGCACCGACCACGTCATCGAGAACCTGTTCCGCCTCGGCACGCTGCTCGCGGGCATCGAGCTGGAGCACCTGGGCGCGAAGCTCGTCTTCCGCCGCCCGCCCGCGACCCCTCCCGCCGAGGAAGGCGACACCGGCGAACCGACCCTGCTGAACGCCTACGCGCGGCTCGTCGGCCCGTTCGCCAAGACCGACGCGGAGAAGTGGCTGGGCGCGGGCCCGCAGGACGCCTGGCCCGACCTGCACCCGGTCCGGGTCGACGGCGAGCGCCTGCTCGCGCACGAGACCCACCTCGGCCCGGAGGCCGACGGCACCGCGCCGGACCCGCCCGCCGGCCTGCTGCTGTTCCCGCGCGACCCGTACCTGCTCGGCCCGCGCCACCTGGTCGCGGACCCGGACGTGGCCAAGCGGGTGTGGCGGCCCGTGGGCAGCCCCGGCGCGCTCGTCCTGCACGGCCGGGTCGCGGGCACGTGGCGGCACGGGATCCGCGGCCGCACGGTGACGTTCCGGGTCGAGGGCTGGTCGAAGATCAGGGGCACGGCCCGCCGCGCGATCCGCGACCAGGCCGCGGTGCTGGCCGGGGTGTGGGGCGGCGCCGCGCTCGAACCGGACGTGGTCGAATGGTGACCCGACGAGGGGAGTGGTGATGGGCGAGCCGGTGCGGATCCGCGTGGCCGCGGAACGACCGTACGACGTGGTGGTGGGCCGCGGCCTGCTCGGTGACCTGGTCGAGACCCTGAAGGGGACGTCCAGGGCGGCGATCGTCCACACGCCGACGCTGGGCGAGACCGCCGAGGCGGTCCGGCAGGAGCTGGAGTCGGCCGGGATCGACGCGCACCGCGTGGAGGTGCCCGACGCCGAGGACGGCAAGGACCTGCGGGTCGCCGGCTACTGCTGGGACGTGTTCGGCCGCGTCGGCCTCGGCCGCACGGACGCGGTGATCGGTCTCGGCGGCGGCGCGGTGACCGACCTGGCCGGCTTCGTCGCCTCCACCTGGATGCGCGGGGTGAAGCTGGTCCACGTGCCGACCACGCTGCTGGCCATGGTGGACGCCGCGGTCGGCGGCAAGACCGGCATCAACACCGACGCGGGCAAGAACCTGGTCGGCACGTTCTACGAGCCCGAGGCCGTCCTGGTCGACCTGGCCACGCTGGAGACCCTGCCGCGCAACGAGCTGGTCGCGGGCATGGCCGAGGTGGTCAAGGGCGGTTTCATCGCGGACCCGGTGATCCTCGACCTGATCGAGGCGGACCCGGAGGCCGCGCTGGACCCCTCCGGCGACGTCATCGAGGAGCTGGTCCGGCGCAAGATCCAGGTCAAGGCCGACGTGGTGTCGACCGACCTGCGCGAGTCGGACCTGCGGGAGATCCTCAACTACGGCCACACCCTCGCGCACGCCATCGAGCGCCGCGAGCGGTACCGCTGGAGGCACGGCGCGGCGGTCAGCGTCGGCCTGGTGTTCGCCGCCGAGCTGGCCCGTCTCGCGGGTCGGCTGGACGACGCGACCGCCGACCGGCACCGCACGATCCTCGGCGCGCTCGGCCTGCCCACCGGCTACGACCCGGACGCGCTGGGCCAGCTCCTGGAGGGCATGAAGTCGGACAAGAAGACCCGCTCGGGCGTGCTGCGGTTCGTGGTGCTCGACGGCCTGGCCAAGCCCGGCCGGCTGGAGGGCCCGGACCCGGCGCTGATCGCGGCGGCGTACTCGGCGGTCGCCGCCGAGCCGAAGTCCGGCGGGAGCATCCTGCTGTGACGCTCCGGCCGTGACCGGGGCACGTGCCGGCGCAGCGCACGTGACCGGCGGGCGGCGTGACCGGCGGCGGGCAGGTGGCTGACGGTGGTGGGCCCGTGACGGCGGGGCACCTGCACCACGTGGAGCTGTGGGTGCCCGACCTGGCCCGCGCGGAGCGCAGCATCGGCTGGCTGCTCCGCGAGCTGGGCTGGGTCGAGCACCAGCGCTGGCCCGCGGGCGTGAGCTGGCGGCTCGGCCCGACCTACGTCGTGGTCGAGCACTCGCCCGCGCTGGACGCCCACCACCGCCTCGGCACGGGCCTGAACCACCTGGCGTTCCACGTCGCCGGCCGGGCGGAGGTGGACCGGCTGGCCCGTGCCGCCACCGAACACGGTTGGTCGCCGTTGTTCGAGGATAAGTACCCCCATGCGGGTGGTCCGGATCACTACGCCGCCTACCTGGAGAACACGGACGGCTTCGAGGTGGAGCTGGTTGCCCCGTCCGGTTGACACTCTTCTGACCGACTCGATCCCTACACTGGGCGGCACCCCGACACCGTGCCGGTGGTTCGGCTGTCCGAACGCCGGCAGAAGTGGAGACCCGCCCGCCATGTCCAGGTCCGGTGTGGGAGCGGCGAGACTCGTCGGCGCGCTGGCCGTCGCACTCCTGACGGCCTGCGCGCCGAGCGTGGCCGAGCCCGCGTCGGAACCGGTCGTCGGCAGCACGACGACCACCGCGTCCAGCCCGGTCGCGCCGAACTCCACCACGGCCTCGAAGCCGCCCCGGCCGGTGCCGGTGGTGGCCGACCGG
>NZ_JBFAAX010000455.1:0-4692 GCF_040639995.1 Actinosynnema sp. NPDC023658
GGCACGTCGTCCGCGCCGAGCCAGTTGGTGATCGCGCCGTCGGCCTCGCGGCCGGCCAGGCGCAGCATCCCGGGGCGCAGCGCGGCGAGCATGATCGGCACCCGGTGCGCGGGGGTGCGCTCCAGCCGGAAGCCGCGCACGGAGAACGTCTCGTACTCCTCGGTCACCTTCTCGCCCGCCAGCGCGGCCTTGAGGAACCTCAGCGTGTCCCGCGTGCGCTTGAACGGCTCGCTGAACGGCACCCCGTTCCACCGCTGCACGATCGCGGGCGAGGACGAGCCGATGCCCAGCACGAACCGCCCGCCGGTCACCTCGGCCAGCGTGGCGGCCGTCATGGCCAGCGTGGCCGGGCCGCGCGTGTAGACGGGCGCGATCGCCGTGCCCAGGCGGACGCGGTCGGACCACTGCGCGGCGAGGGCCAGCGGCGTGAAGGCGTCGGTGCCGGCGGTCTCGGCCGACCACACGTCGGTGTAGCCGAGCTCGGCCAGCTCGGCCACCAGCGCGCGGTGGTCGAGCACCGGCACGCCGGTCAGCGGCAGCGTGATTCCCCAACGACCCACGATGGCCTCCCTGAAGGTGTCCCGGGCCACCGTACCGCAGGTACCGACCAGTCGGTATGTCGCCGCACCGCTCGACGCACGAGACCGCCCGGCGTGCACCGGGCGGTCTCGTGTCGTGACGCACGTGTTTGGGGGTCGGAGGTCGGGGTAACCACGGGTCGGTGCGGGATGCGCCGCGGTGCCGTTCGGGGACGGCTCGGGACTGCCATCGGGGTGGCTGCCCGGTTCGCGTGCGCCCCGCGCGTGGCCCCACAGGCCTCCAGGACCTGTCAGGGCCCTGCTGGAGCGTGTTGCGCGCGTGCGTCGGGTCTCGCGGGCGTCAGAGCGTTCAGAGGGTGATGCCGCGCTCGCCCAGCCAGCCGACGGGGTCGATCTTCTGCGAGCCGCCGATCCAGACCTCGAAGTGCAGGTGGGGGCCGGTGGACTGGCCGCGGTTGCCGATGGTGGCGATCTGCTGGCCGGCCTGGACGTGCTGGCCGGCGGTCACCAGGATCTCGTTCATGTGGCCGTAGACGGTGATCGTGCCGTCCTCGTGCTGCACGCGCACCCACAGGCCGAACCCGGACGCCGGGCCCGCCTCGACGACGACGCCGTCCATCACGGACAGGATCGGCGTGCCGATGGCGTTGGCGATGTCGACGCCGTAGTGCGTGGTGCCCCACCGGCCGCCGAAGCCGGACGTGAAGGCGCCCTCGGCGGGCTTGACGGCCTTCGGTCGCCTCGCCGCCTCCTCGGCCGCCCTCTGCGCGGCCGCACGGGCCTCTTCCTCCGCGATGCGGGCCTTCTCCGCGTCCTCGGCGTCCTTCTGCCGCTTCAGCTCGGCCTGCCGCGCCGTGTAGCCGTCGGACGCGTGCCGGATCGCCTCGTCGACGTGCTGCCGGGCGAAGAGGCCCTCGGACCGCATGAGCTTCGCCGCTTCGAAGGCGGGCTCGACGGCGTGGACCGTGCGGACGTCGGCGGACTTCGGTGCCGCCGTGTGGACCAGCGCCGCCGCGAGGTCGGAGCCGGTGCTGACCGGGATGAACCGGGTGTCACCGCTGTCGAGGCCGCTGCTGGCGCCGACGCCGGTGGCGAGGGCTCCAGCGGCGACCACGACGGCGGCGACGCGACCGCTCACGGGCTTCCGGTCGCACTCCGCTCGGTGGGAGCGGCGGGTGCCGGTCGGGGCGGGGGGCGCGGTGAACGCGCGTCGACCACTGGCCTTCGAGTGCCGTGCCAAGGTAGTGCCTTCCTGCATCGGGGAGCACGGCCCGGTCACGGGGACGCCTGGCGGGGGATCCAGGTGGCGCCGCTTTCGGGGAGCGACGCCGTGTCCCTTTGGTGACCGAACCGTGACATGCGGCCGGGACCGTAACCCGATGTAACAAGAAAGGGCAAGCCTTCGCACAAGCGCTGGTGCTTTTTGGTGAGATAACCCACTGATCGTCACGCAGCGTGTTGAGGTACCCGGTAGTTCAGTATCCGCCCGTTATAAAAGCCCAGGTCAGAGGTGACATAAGGCGTGACGTAACGGGTGACGGACGCCGCTACCGGAAGCGCGGTTCGACCGGGGGCAGGTCCGCGGGCGGCTTGCCGTCGTGGATCACCCGCATGGCGTTGAACCAGGTCGGCGCGGCCACCTGACCACCGAAGACACCGCCGGCGTCGTTCGTGCCGCACAGCCGCGGCGGGCTGCCGCTGCAGATCACCTGGGGCGCCACGCCGTCGGTGAACGTCATGACCGCGCCGGCGTACTGCGGGGTGGCCCCGATGAACGCGACGGACCAGTGGTTCTCGGTGGTGCCGGTCTTGCCGATCATGGGCCGGTTCCAGCCCGCGGCGTTGGCCGCGGTGGCGGCGGTGCCCGACCTGGTGTCCTGGCTCATGCCGGTGGACAGCGCGGCGGCCACCTCGGGCGCGAGGGCCTGGTCGCACGGCGCTTCCTTCAGCGGCACGGGCTGGCCGTTGCGGTCCAGGATCTTCTCCACCGGGGTCGGCGGGCACCACTTGCCGCCGCCGACGATCGTGGCCGACACGTTCGCGAGCTCCAGCACGCTGGTCGGACCGGCGCCGAGGGTGAACGAGCCGCTGTTGTCCCGCTTGTACTCGTCGCCCTGGGAGGGGCCGTTGGAGCCGTCGGCCTTGAGCGGGTCGCCGGCACCGTTGACGCCCTGCATCGACTCGCGCAGGCCCAGCCGGTAGGCCATGTCGACCACGTTGTTCAGGCCGACCTTCTCCTCCAGGATGATGAACGCGGTGTTCGGGGACTGCGCCAACGCCTCGGTCAGCGTCATCTTCTCCTTGTAGTCCGCCGCGTTCTTGACCGTGTAGGCCTTGTTGCCGTCCTTGTAGACCTTCGAGGTGTACAGCTTCGGCACGTCGATCTGCTTGTCGATGCCCGTGACGCCGCGCTCCAGCGCCGCGGCGGCGGTGAACACCTTGTAGATCGAGCCCGCGCCGAACTTCGTCACCTCGGCCGGGATCGAGTAGGCGCTCTGCCCGGCGTCGGCGTTGTTGCCGAAGTCGCGGTTGGCGGCCAGCGCCCGCACCCGGTGCTTGTCCCCGGCCGGTTCGACCACGGCCATCGCGTTGGCGACGCCCGGCTGCGTCTTGGGCACCTGCGCCATGGCGGCGTCCTTGGCCGCGCGGGTGGCGACCGGGTCCATGGTGGTGGTGATCGTGTAGCCGCCGCGCTTGAGCTTCTCGGCCGGCAGGCCCGCCTTCTCCAGGTAGTCGATCAGGTAGCGGCAGAAGAAGCCGTAGACCGGGCCGTCGCCCGCGCCGACGCAGCCGTTGGGCAGCAGCTTCAGGTCGGGGACGACGCCGATGTCGGCGGCCTTGTACTCGGCGGCCTTCTCCTCCGCGACCTTCGCGTCCGGCCCGAACGCGCCGTTGTCGCGCATCCGCTCGATCACGGTGTTGCGGCGCTTGATCGCGGCGTCCACGTCGGAGCCCGGGTTGAGCCTGCTCGGCTCGTTGACCAGGCCGGCGAGCATCGCGGCCTGCGGCACGGTCAGCTTGTCCGGGGTGGTGTCGAAGTAGGTGCGGGCCGCCGCGCCGACGCCGAACGCGCCGTTGCCGAAGGGGACGACGTTGAGGTACGCGGTGAGGATCTCGTCCTTCGTCATCTTCTGCTCGAGCTGGGTGGCGATGCGGGCCTCGCTGATCTTGCGGCCCAGCGTGACCTCGGTGGCCTTCTCGTAGGCCTCCTCCGAGCCCTCGCCCACCACGAACGCGAGGTAGTTCTTCACGTACTGCTGGGTGAGGGTCGAGGCGCCCTGGCTGGCTCCGCCGTCGACGCCGGCCTTCGCCGCGGCGCGGGCGATGCCCTGCCAGTCGACGCCCTTGTGCTCGAAGAACCGCTTGTCCTCGATCGCGATGATCGCGGCCTTCATGGTGTCCGCGATGCCCTCGGACGGGACCGGGATGCGGTACTGGTCGTAGAGGTAGGCGATCGGCTGGCCGTTCATGTCGAGCACCGTGGTCACGAGGGGCAGCTCGGCCTTGGTCAGCTCACCGGAGGTCTGGTCCACGGTGTCCGCGGCCCGGTTGGACGCCAGCCCGAGGCCGCCGACCACCGGGAACAGCACCGCCGCGACGAGCACGCCCGCCATCAGGCACAACCCCACCAACTTGACCAGACCTGTCGCGCGCGCGGCGAACACTGAACCAGCAACCCCTTCCACAACCCCGCCGGGAACCCCCACTGACTAAGTCGCACGAAGACCACCGCGGGTTGCTCCACTGCGAGCAGAAGTTTTCGACGCGATCTTCGACGACAGCTGTCGAAGTTACTCCTGCCCACCGGAGGCCGTGGTCAAACCCCACTGGGCCGGACGGCGCAGCCCGGCGGGCACGGAAGGGTGATCAGCCTCACCCACCGCGCGGGCACGGCCCGCCCGGCTCGACCGACCCGCGGCACGTCCGCGGTCGACCACGCGTTCGCGGGCCGGCAGGACCACGACCGGGTGATCAGTGCGAGGCGCGGAGGCGGATCGTCGCGCTGGCCCGCCGGACCTCCACGCCGGTGTGGTCCGGCAGCACGTCCTCCAGGAACCCGTACTCCTTCAGTGCCCGACGTGGAACCGGCGCCGGACGCCGCCCCCGCACCGCAGGTCGAGGCCGAACCGGAGCCGCGACGGCTCCAGCCGCC
>NZ_JBFAAX010000456.1:0-4692 GCF_040639995.1 Actinosynnema sp. NPDC023658
GGTGCGGGCGAGGCTGAAGGACCCGGTGGAGCGCTCGCGCGAGTTGGCGCGGCGTCGGCAGGAGGTGCTGGACAGCCTGCTGGTGCCCGGTCAGCGGGTCCCGACGTTCGACGACTCGCGCAAACTGCTGGCCGACGTGCGGCTGCCCGCGCACCCGGTGTGCAGTCGGTGCGGGTGCAGGCAGGGGGTGCTGCCGAACGCCGCTTGACACGTCCTTAGTCTGTGGTTCCCGACACGGTGAATTCGGCCGACGGGTCGTGCGCTTTCGGGTCGAGCTGGTGGCATCGCGGCGTGACGTCGACGTCGACGTCGTGAGTTCGGGTGGCAACGCCCGGTGGGCCGCCCGGCGGACCGCTGCGTGCGCGGCTCGTCGTGACGCGTCCGGTCGACGTCCCTGTTCCGCAAGCTGTGGCCGTAGGAGTTGGCAGTGTCCTGGTTGTTCAGCATCGTCCTGTGCGTGGCGGCGTTCGTGGCCGGCGCGGCCGTCGTGTGGCTGCGCCTCAACCCCATCATCCGCGACCTGCGTGCACGCCTCGACCAGCCGGCCGCCCAGGCCGAGCCCGCCACCACCGAGACCGCCCCCGCCGCTGCCACCGCGCCGGTCGAAACCCCTGCCGCCGCCCCGGTCGCGGCTGCTCCCGCCCCGGTCGCCTCCACCGCTGACACCGCCGTCGTCGAGCCGGCCGCCACCGACACCGCCGCGGACCTCCCCGCCGCCGTCGACACCACCGACCTCGCCGACACCGCCGCCACCGACACCGCAGCTGAGATCACCACCGCGGACACCGACCCGGCCGCCGAGATCACCGCCGTGGACTCTGCGGACGCCGTGGACCCGGCTGACACCGCCGCCGAGCTGGCCGCCACTCCCGCCACCGTCGCCGCCCCGGTGATCCCGGCCCAGGCGCAGGCCCTCGAAGCCGACACCGAGCCCGAGATCGTCGAGGAGCCGGCCGCCGCGGAGCTCGAAGCCGAGCCCGAGGCCGTCGAGGTGCCCGAGGTCCAGGCGATCGAGCCGGTCCAGGTGCCCGAGGTCGCGCCGGAGCCGGAAGCCGTCGAGGAGCCGGAAGCCGCGCCGGAGGCCGTCGAGGAGGTCGTCGCTGAGGTCGAGGCCGCCGAGCCGGTCGAAGCCGCCGCGCCCGTCACCATCCCCGCCGCCGCGCCCGTCACCGTGCCCGCTGCCGCCGTGCCTGCCGCTGTGCCCGCCGCTGTCTCCGTCACCGCGCCGGCCGCGGGGGAGCGGTTGGAGGTCAAGGCGAACTCCAAGTCGATGATCTTCCACACCCCCGACTCGCCGTACTACAAGCGCATGAAGGGCGACGTCACGTTCGGCTCGGTCGCGGAGGCCGAGCGCGCCGGTTACACCCGGTGGGCACCCAAGCCGAAGGTCGCCTCACCCGTGAGGTGAGCGTGAACGACTAGCTGTCGCACCGGTCGGGTAACCCCCGATCGGGGTGATCAGATGTCAACGCGAGACCTGCGCGTAGTCAACGGCACGATCGAGCTGCGCGCCCACCCGTTCGTCGGCAGGTTTACCTGTCCCGCACACGAGGGGGTGGCGAGGTGACCGAGCTGGTGCTCGACCGCACCGAGATCGGCGGCGCGGTGGTGGTGCGACCGACCGGCCTGCTGGACCTGAGCACCTACCGCGAGCTGCGCGACGGGCTGCTCCGGTGCGCGGCGAACGGGCCGACGGCTGTCATCGTGCGGCTGGACGACGGCTTCGAGTGCGCCACACCCGCGTTCATGTCGGTCTTCACGACCGTCTGGACGCGGGTGTCGAAGTGGCCCGGCATACCGGTCATGCTGGTCGGGGAGTCGCCCGAGCACCGCGAGGCGCTGGCCACCGGTGCGAGCAAGCTGCCCCGGTTCAGCGTCCTGGACGCCGCGCTGGCGGCCGTCGGCGAGCCGCCCGAGCGGCGGCGCGACGAGATCCAGCTACCCGAGTCGCCGGTCAGCAGCATGCTCGCCAGGGAGTTCGTCCGGAAGGCGTGCGAACGCTGGCACGTCGACAACCTGACCCCGAGCGCCGAAACGGTGGCGACCGAGCTGGTGGAGAACGCCGTCCGCCACAGCCAGTCCGAGCCGGTGCTGCGGATGGAGCTGTCCGGCGGCCGGCTCACCATCGCCGTGCGCGACGAGAGCTCCGACCCGCCCGAGGCGCGAGAACCGTCGCGGTCGGGCGGCCGGGGCCTCACGATCGTGTCCGCGCTGAGCGAGACCTGGGGCAGCTCCCCGTGGCCGCGCGGCGGCAAGGTCGTCTGGGCGGTCATCAACGACTGAACCCCGACGCACCCACCCCGACACCCCGCGACCGGAGCACGCGGGTCAGCTCGCCTCGCTCACCGCCGTGACGATGTCGAACTGGTCGACGAGGTCGGTCAGCTGGAGCGGGCGGAGCACGACCTTCGTGTTCGCGACCAGCCGCAGCGCCGTGCCCGTCCGCGCGCACGCGGCGCGCACGGTGATCAGCATGTTGATGCCCGTGGAACCGAGGAACGTGACCCCGGACAGGTCGAGCACCAGCGTCCGGACCCCGCTGCCGAGCCTGCGCAGGACGAAGTCCTCCGCCGACGTGGTCGTCGCCGTGTCCAGTTCACCCGCCACCTCGACGACCACCACGCCCACGGTGTCCTCGTGCGCCGTGAGCGTGACGGCGTCGGTGAAGTCCTTCATGTCCACCCCTGGGTGCGGTCGGCAGAGAGCGGCTGCCTGCTCAACCACGCCCAGCCTAGGCCCAGGGCAAGTGCGAGCGCCCGTCAGGACGCGTGCAGCTCCTTCTCGAGCTGCGCCTTGCTCTTCCCGGAGGCGCCCTTGAGGCCCGCGTTGCGCGCCTGGGTCAGCAGCTCCTCGCGCGTCGCCTCACCCGGCCGGTCGCCCAGGTGCCGGGCCCGGCTCTCCGCGAACGCGCGGCCGAGCTCGTCGCGCCGCTGCTCGCCCAGCCGCTCCCGCATGCCGGGCAGCACGGACGACTCCTCTTCCTCGACGTGGTGCGTGACGGACTCGACCAGCTCCTGCAGGACGCCGTCGAACGCCGGGGACGTCGGGTCGGTCTCCGCGAGCTTCACCAGCAGCTGCTCCGCCTCCGCGTGCTCCTCCTGGCTGTGCTCGACCTCATCGGTCTCGCCCGCCTCGTCCTTGGCGACCGGGTAGACCTCGGCCTCCTCGGCGCGGCTGTGCGCGACGAGCACGGAGATCAGCACGGGCACCAGCAGAGGCCGCTTCTCCGGGTGGTTCTTCAGCTCGTCGAACAGCCGCTCGACCTCGCGGTGGTCCTGCATGATCAGATCGACTACGTCGGGCATGTCGTCCTCCGTCACGGTGTGGTGGCCGCAGGACTGGTACCCGGTTTTCAGCCGATCACTCGTCGGATGACGTTGACCGGTCCGATCGACTCGATGTCCTGCACCTTCACCGGCACGCCCTCGGTGGACGCGTGCACGGCGCGCAGGCCGTCGATCGCCATCGCCACGTGCGTCTGACCCGAGTAGTAGATGATCAGGTCGCCGGCCCTCACCTCGTTGCGCGACACCGACCGGCCGATGGTGGCCTGGCCGTAGGTGGTGCGCGGGATCGCGATGCCGGCCGACCGGTACGCCGCCTGCATGAGGCTGGAGCAGTCCCACGTGTCCGGGCCGTTCGAGCCGTACACGTAGTCCTTGCCGCGCTGCGCCAGCGCGAACGCCAGCGCCTCGCCCGCCTTGCCCGCGGGCACCGGGATCGCGCTCATGTCGCCGGCGTTGTTCAACGCCGCCCGCTCGGCCGAGCTGAGCGAGCGGTAGGCGTCGCGCGCCTCACCGATCTGCCCGTCCAGCGCGGCCTTGCGCTGGTCGATGTCCGCGATGGCCTTGTTCGCCGCGTCGGCGGCCTCGTTGGCGCGGCCGGCCGCGTCGTTGGCCAGTTCGACGGCCTCGCTGAGCTTCTGCAACGCGTCGGCGTTGTCGCCCGCCAGCACGCCGAGCGCCGACATGCGGTTCAGGAAGTCCTGCTGCGAGTCGCTGACCAGCAACGCCGACAGCTGGTTGAACCGGGCTCCCTCGAAGGAGGCCTCGGTGAGCAGGTCGACCTGGCCGCGCAGCGCGTCCTGCGCCTGCTGCGCCGAGGTCAGGTCGCGGTTGGCCTGGTCGAGCGAGCCCTGGGCGTCGGACAGCGCTTCCTGCGCCCGCAGGTGCTCCTCGTTCAGCGTCTCGGCCTGCGTGGACAGCTCGTTGTACTTGCGCAGCGCCTCGGAGGCGTTGGGCGGCACCTCGGGGTCCGCCGCGGCGAGGGGGAGGGGCAGTGCGGAGCCGAGCAGCGCGGAGACGGCCGTGACCGTCAGGGCCGCGCGGACGGTGCGCTGAGCGGATTTCGACGCCACGGTCGCGCGGTCCTCCTTGAGCCAGGTGAATGCCCCGAACGGGTGACACCCGCTCAGGTCTCGGACAGGTTACGGAACCCGTGTGCGCACGTCTATCAGGGGTCCCGCGCACACCATTCCGCCCGGACGTCTTCAGCGGGCCGTGACACGCCGAAGTCGACCGGACAGTCCAACACCCATACGGCCCAACGGGCCAACACGCGCCGCCGTCGCGCTCCCGAACGCCTGGCCGACGTCGGCCGTGCGCGGCGACAGGCCGGTGAGGTCCGTGCGACCGCCTGGGTGGCCCACGGCCAGCCCCGAGGCGGCGGTGGCCACCCGGCCCGCCACCTCCG
>NZ_JBFAAX010000457.1:0-4686 GCF_040639995.1 Actinosynnema sp. NPDC023658
GGGCCCGCGCCCGCCGCGCGCACCACCGGCTGCCAGGCCGCCGGGCGGCCCGTCGCGATGGTGATCCACGCGCCCGTCGCCATCGCCCGCAGCGCGATCTGCCGGGCCAGGTACAGCCCGCCGACCACGACCATGCGGGTCGGCGCGGACCGCAGCACCGAGATCGTCAGCGGCTCGCCCTGCAAGCCGGAGCCGAGGACCATGCCGCCGCGGTCGCCGGACGGGCTCACCACGTCCAGCATCTGCGGCGACACCAGGAACTCCGGCGCCACGCCCCGGCGCTGCGAGTCCATCAACCGGGAGTTGCTCACGCCACACCGCCCAGCGGCAGCGTCGCGGCCAGCCCGGCGACCTGGAGGCCGTTCAGCGGGGTGAGCGTGATGTCGAGCTTGTCGGCCAGCGCCTTGAGCCGGTCGTCGGCGCGGTCCAGCTCGGACGGCGTCCGCGCGCTCACCCGCACCATGCCGCGCAGGCCGACCTGGCCCTGCTCGCTGCTCGGGGAGATCGTCATGGACAGCGTCGAGGACAGCGCCCGCACGCCGGTCAGCGCGTTCAGGTTGTTGCGCATGCCCTTGGACGGCCAGCCGGTGATCGCGTAGCTGGCGTGGCCGACGCCACCCGCCGTCACCCCGGACCACTTCTCCCGCAACGACACCGAGTTGTTCGACCCGGCCACCGAGGTCAGCTCGGCCGCCGAGATGCCCGCCCGGATCAGCTCGTCGGGGTCCAGCGGCCGGATCGACACGCCCGTCGACTCCAGCGCGTTGCGCACGCGGGACAGCGCGCCGATCAACGCCCGGTGCGCGCCCACGACGCCGCCGCCGCGTTCCCGGATCGCCGCCGCGCACCGCCGCGGGTCCAGCCGCACGGCGATCCACGTGGTCCGGCGCGCGGCCGCGGGCAGCGGGCCGAGCACCTCCATGTACGAGCTGAGCGCGGGGGAGTTCGAGGGCAGCGCCGCGCTGCCCGGGTAGCAGTGCCAGATCACCGAGATCGCGTCGAGCACCACGCCGCGGTCCTCCAGCGTCGGCGCGAGCGCGCCCAGCGGCAACGCCGGCGCGCTGCCCACCGCGGTGATCAGACCCGGCGCCGGGTCGACCAGCAGCACGGCGGTCCACGCGCCCTGGTGCCAGGCCATGCCCAGCGGACGGCGCTCGTGGTCGACGCCCCGGGCCACCACCAGGTCCGGCAGGGCGAGGCGCAGCAGCGCCACCCGCGGGTCGTCCGGGCCGATGACCGAGGACTCCTCCTCCGACGGCGACTTCATCTCCACCGGGCCGGAGCGCTTGGCCGTGCGGCCGTGCGAGCGGAAGCTGTAGCGCACGACCAGGCCGATCCACTGGGTCAGCCAGCGGCCGCGGGACCTGGTGAACGCGAGGATCAGCGCGATCAGCACGATGCCGCCCGCGACGTACATCAGCACCGGGTCGACGCCGTCACCGGTGGCGCCGATCGCCAGCAGGACCAGGCCGATGGCGACGCCGACCTCGAGCACGACCAGGTTGGCGACCGGCAGCGCGCCCAGGCTCGCGCCTGCGGTGCGGCGACGCGCCCGGAGCAGTGCGGCGCGCACGGCGCCACCCGCCGACTGCGCGCGTGCCACGGCGGGATTGGGCTGGCCCGGATGTGGGGTGGTCACGGACATCCGCTCTGGTTCTCTTTCCGTCGGCGTGCGCCGGGTGGGACCGACCGGGTCTGACCAACCCGCACACGGACCACCCGCCGTCCGGCTATCGTGCAGACCGTACCGCGACTGGGAGAGCAGCGAGCCGAGAATGGCATCAACACCCACCACCAAGTCACAGGTCCAGGCCTACCGCTTCGTGCTGCGCCGGATGCAGTCCGCCCTGGTGCGCAGAGACGCGGTGATGCTGCACGACCCGATGCGCACGCACTCGCGCGCGACGGCGGTGGGCGTCCTGCTGGGCGTCGTCGGGCTCATCGGGTTCCTCATCTTCGGCTTCTTCTCGCCCGACCCCCAGGTCGACGACCAGACGCAGATCGCCATCTCCAAGGAGACCGGCCAGGTCTACGTCGTGCACACCGTCGGCAACACCAAGACGCTGATCCCGATGACGAACCTCGCGTCCGCGCGGCTGCTGCTGCTGCAGCAGTCCAACCCGGACAAGGGGCAGACGGCGGTCGCGGGCGGTGACGCGGCGGCGGGCCAGGTCAACACAGGGCCGCAGGTCGCGGGCGGCGAGCCGAAGCTCGTCAGCGAGAAGGCGTTGGCGAAGCTGCCCAAGGGCCGGCTGACCGGCATCCCCGACGGCCCGGACGTGCTGCCCCAGCCCGCCGACCGGATCGGCTCCGACTGGTCGGTGTGCGACACGCTGTCGCTGGACGAGTCGCTGAAGGACCCGGCGTCGCCGGGCAAGTTCACCACCACGGTCCTCGCGGGCTACAGCGGCGGCGGCGAGCTGCTCGACGACAACCGCGCCCTGCTGGTCAGCGCGGGCAACAGTCAGGACAAGGCGTACCTGATCTACAAGGCGCCGGTGAACTCCAAGATCACCTCGACGTCCACCGTGCGCGCCAAGGTCGACCTGAACAACGCCGAGGTCCGCACCGCGCTGAACCTGAACCAGAAGAAGCCGCGCGCGATCAGCTCCGGCCTGCTCAACGCGATCCCCGAGGCCAAGCCGCTGGTGGCGCCCGAGATCTCCGGTCGCGGCCAGTCGGTGACCTACGTCTCCGGCGAGAACCTGAAGGTCGGCTCGGTGATCGAGATCCGCCGCGCGGGCGCGGAGTCCGAGTTCCACGTGGTGCTCAAGGACGGCTTGCAGAAGATCAGCCGGGCCGCGGCCGACCTGCTCCGGGCCACCTACGCGCAGGGCGCGGAGCCGAAGCTGGTGGACATCGCGCGCATCAACGAGGCGCGCAGCGTCAACGAGCTCGACTTCGACGACTACCCGCCGGACGTGCCGGAGATCCAGGAGCCGAACCAGAACAACCGGGTGATCTGCCTGGGCTGGCAGGCCCAGAACGTGTCGGCGGCCAACAAGTCGCAGCACACCAAGGTGACCATCGCGCCGTCGCTGCCGATCCCGTCGAACGTGGTGCCGGTGGAGATCAACCAGGTGGGCGCGACCGGCGAGGTCGTCAGCCAGTTCGTGATGGCGCCGGGCAAGTCGGCCGTGGTGCGCAGCGCGACGTCCACCCAGGACTTCGAGACGGGTCCGATCCACCTGGTCACCGGCCGCGGCGTGAAGTACGGCATCCCGGACGTCCTCACCAGCGGCGCGCTGGGGCTGGGTGCGAACGGGTTCGTGCCGGGGCCGGAGTCGATCCTGCGGCTGCTGCCCAACGGGCCGCAGCTCAACCGCAACGACGCCTCCCGCAGCTGGGACTCCATCCCGGTGCCGAAGGACAGCGGCCTGCTGCCCGAGGAGAAGGCGAAGAAGCAGGGCGGGTGAGCCCGGTGCCGGGCCGTTCGGCGGAACCGGCGCGAGCCGGTTCCCGTCAGAGGGGGCGGGAGGTGTCCGGGTGAACGAGGTCACACGCAGGTCGCCGGCGGCGGGCAGCGGTCGGGTGTCGATGGACCCGCGCTGGCTGGAGCTGTACGCCGAGCGCGTCGAGGAGGCGGCCGGGGAGCTGGCCCGCGCGCGGGACGAGCTGCGGCAGCAGCCGGTGCGCGCGCAGAGCTTCGGTGAGCTGGGGCGCGCGCTGCGCAACGCCGAGGCGTACGGCCGGGCCGCCGGGATGCTGAACCAGCAGCTCGACCGGGCGTGCGAGGTGCTGGCGTCCGCGGCGAAGGGCCTGCACGAGGTGGCCGAGCACTACGGCGCCCAGGACGACGACGCGGTGGCGTTGATCAAGGCGGTCGACCGCAGGTCGGGGTTGGGCTGATGCGCGGCAAGGACGGCAAGCAGATCGCGGCCGAGGTCGGGCCGGAGCTGGACTACCTGTCGGGGATCAGCCGCCGGCTCGGCGTGCGCGACCTCGTGGCGGACTACTTCGCGCCCGTCGTGGGCGACTGGAACGACCTGCACGAGGAGGCCGAGCGCTGGCGCCGGGCCGGGCTCGTCGCGGAGCACGTGACGCGCGACCTGACCAAGCCGCTGGGCAGGCTGGACTCGGCGTGGCAGGGCAAGGACGCCGACTCGTTCGTGGACCACATGCAGAAGGTCGGCCTGGCCGGGCACGACATGTCCGACGCGATGCACGCGATGGGCGAGGCGCTGGACCAGACCGCCGAGGGCGTCCGCGCGATCGTGGAGGACATGTCCCGGGTGTTCGCCGAGGCGGCCGACGCGGTGTCCGGCGCGGCGGCGCTGCCGGTGGACGGCGACCGGCGCGTGGTCGAGGCGCTGGACGAGCTGCACGACCCGGCGAAGGAGCTGCACGAGTCGGTGCGGGACGTGCTGGAGGCGTTCCTGCGGCTGTGCGACGGGGTGTCCGGCTCCGAGGACTTCGCCGACGTGAAGATGGAGCACCGCTACCCCGAGCAGGACTGGGCGTTCACCCCGCCCGCGAAGCCGACCGCGCCGGGGGCCCCGGCGCACACCGATCCCGCGCAGGCTCATCCCGTGCAGCCCGCCGACCCGAAGCCGGCCGCGGCCGGTGGTGGCGGTTCGGGTTCCGGTGGTGGTGTGCCGGGTGGCGGCGGTGGCGTGCCCGGTGGTGGTCTGCCCGGTGGGGGCGGCGGCGTGCCCGGTGGGGGTGCGGCCGGCGGCGACCACGCGG
>NZ_JBFAAX010000458.1:0-4679 GCF_040639995.1 Actinosynnema sp. NPDC023658
CGTCCACGGCGGTGCGCAGCCAGCCGGTGATCCGCGGGTCGTCCAAGAGGGTCGCCAGGCGGGCCAGGGCGTAGCAGATGCCGCCCAGGCCGTGGAACGCGCCGCTGCCCACGGCGACCGCCCGCTCGGAGTCCTCCGCGAACGCGGCGAGCAGCGCCGGCACCGGCGCCAGCGCCTCGCGCGCGGCCTCGGTGTAGCGGGCCGCGCCGGTGAGCCTGCCGAGCTGCGCCAGGAACAACGCGACGCCGGTGTAGCCGTTGGACAGCCCCGCGCCCATCGGCGCCACCGCCCAGTGCCGGTCGTCCACCAGCTCCAGTCCGACCCAGTTGACCCGGCCGGCGTCGGCGGTGGCGTGCGCCAGCACCTCGTCGGCGATGCCGCACGCGGCGACCAGCAGCCGTTGCGGGTCCGGGACACCGGCCTCCAGCGGCGCGGGCACCCCCGCGCCGGTGCGGTGGTCCACCGGCCGCGGCCTGCTCGCCAGGGCGGCGCTGACCAGCCACTGCTGGTCGTGCTTGTCCACCTCGCCCAGCTCGGTGACCTTGGCCGCGACCGCCTCCAGCCCGGACACCGGCAGCAGGCCCGGCAACCGCAGGCCGGTGGAGGTCCACACGTCCCGGCTGCCCGGCCGCGTGGTGAACAGCGGCACGTCGCCCGCCCACAGGTCGGTCATCTCGTGCGGCACCAGCGAGTGCAGCAGGTCCTCGTCCGCCGAGCCGTCCCACAGCAGGTCCAAGGCGTCCTGGCGGGCCGACGCGCCGCGCAGCGCGTCCGGGTGCGTGGACTCCTCCAGCAGCGTCGCGTAGAGCTGGGTCATCCGCGGCACGAACCGGGCGGGCAGGTCCGCGAACCGGGCCAGCAGCCCGTCCGGGCCGAGCAGCTCGGCGCGGTGGTCGCACAGCGCGTCGTAGCCGACGCCGAACCCGGCCAGCAGCGCGCCCTGGTAGTCGGCGGGCTCGGCCTGGCGGCCGTCGAGCACCGGGCGGTTGTGCGCGGGGGCCATCGGCGCGGGCCTGCGCACCAGGCGCATCCGGTCGGTGCCCTCGTGCAGCCACGCCACGCCGTCGGCCGGCAGCTGGTCGCCGTGGTCGCCGCCCGTGCCGCCGACGTCCAGCGCGCCGTGCTCGCCCAGCAGCACCATCGGCAGCACGGCGGTGCGGTGCACGGACCGGGCCAGCGCCTTGACCGCCGGGTCCGTCGGCAGGCCGACCGTGGGGTGGAACAGCGTCTCGACGTCCACCAGCACCGGCTGGTCGCCCGCCGCGACCAGGTTCTCGTAGTGCATGTCGGTGCCGTCCACGGCGTACAGCAGCGCGATCAGCGCGCCGAGCCGGTGGTAGAACCGGCCGACCTCGGTGAGGTCCGCGCACGGCGCGTGGTCCACGAACTCCAGCCACCCGTGGGTCGGCCGGGACACCGCGCGGGGCAACCGCAGACCGAGGTCGGTGTGCCCGTCGAACCACGTCACCAGGTCCGCGAACGCCTGGTGCAGGGTCACCGGCCGGGGCTTGTAGACGACCCGGCGGCCGTCGGCGAAGGTCAGCACGGCCACCGACCGGCCGCCCGCGTGCGGGTCGCCCCGACCGGTCTCGACGTGGGTGAGCGCACCGGGGTCGCGGCCGTCGAGCAGGGTCCGCACGACCTCCGGCCGGTCCAGCGCGAACCGGTCCAGCAGCTCGCGGTGCGCGTCGACGGCGTTCAGGCACGCCTGGCCGAGCAGCCGGGCCAGCACCGGGTACCGGGCGAACAGCGCGGACAGGTCGACGTGCCGGACGAAGTGGGCGAACCGCTCCTGCGGGGTGTCGCCGGCGAGCCGCCCGCCGATCCGTTCGAGGTTCAGCTCCAGCACGAGCGTGCGTGCCGCGATGCGGACCAGCCGTGCGCCCAGCGCGCGGGCGAAGTCGGCGTCCAGCCGCGGGTCGAGGGCGAGGGCCGTGCGGACCAGAGGTCTCAGCACGGTCGCGAACGCCTCGTCCCAGTCGCGGTCCCGCTGCCGGTCCTGCTCGCGATCGGCCCCGGCGTCGAAGTCTGCACGGGCCGCGGTCGTGGTGGCGCGTTCCACGAACGCGGCCCATGAGGGCCGTCCACGGGGGACGACCAGCTCCTGGGGGTCCCCGCGCACACCGCTGAGCCACCAGGCTGCTGGGGGCCGGTCGACGGCGGAGGGGAACACGCCGCACAACGTGTCACGGGCGTGCCGTGCCGCACATGGGGGCAGCGCCCCCAGATTCTGCGCGGGGACGGAGGTGGGACCGCACATCTGCGGAAAAGCGCTTCGCCGCAGGTCACCGATGCCTTGTCCGCCGATCGTCGAAGCGGTTCCGGGGCGGTTCAGGCGTCGCAGTTCTCGGCTTGCTCCGCCGCCGCGCGGAAGTCGTCGGGCAGCGAGACCACACCCATCTTCTCCACGGCCTCGTTCATCACCGTGACGGCCTCGGTCATGTCCTGGATGACGGTCGACATCACGTCCGTGGTCATCTCCGGCGCGGTGTCCACGGTCGACTTGGCCGAGACGAACTTGTCCCGCGCCCTGGTCAGCGGCTCGTTGATGATCTCGACCGCGGTGTCGGCGGCGGGTGCGGGCGCGGGTGTCAGCTCGTCCAGGTCGTGCAGGACGACGTTGAGCACGTCGACCACGCGGCCCAGGGAGTCGCTGATGGACTTCCGCATGGCCGCCGGGTCGGTCTGGTTCTGGTCGAACGTCACCCCGCCGGACGCGATCATGTACTTCGCGACGCCGCAGAAGTTGTTCACCCAGCGCAGGACCTCGGGATCGGCCGCCGCCGCCGACGACGACGCCGTCGGGCCGGACACCGCCTGACCCGACACCGGCACCGCGCACCCGGTCAGCCCTGCCAACGCCACCGCCGCGACCACCCACCGCTTCACAGGGGATTTGTACCCCGCCGTCACCCGATGGTGGGGCGGAACATGACAACGGGGACGACCCTCGGCCACGATGGCCGCCTCATGGCCGTCTCACTCGATGTCTCCGGCGGGATCGCGGTCGTCCGGATCGACGAGCCGTCGGACACCGTCCTGCCCGACGTGCGGGCGTTGCTGCCCTTGGTGGCCGGCGCCGGTGCCGTCGTGCTGATGGTGGGGTCGTCGTCGGCGGCTTCGGGCATCAAACGGCTGGTCCGCAGGTCGGCGGCCGAGCGGGAGGCGCTCGCGGCGTCCGTGCGACGGGTGCGCGACGAGTTGGCGGACCTGCCCGTGCCGGTGGTCGCGGCGATCGACGGCAACGCGTCCGGCGAGGCGGTCGAGCTGGCCATGGGGTGCGACCTGCGGGTCCTGGCGTCGGACGGGGGCCTCGGGCGGGTGACGTGCGATCGGGTGTCCGGCGGTCAGGTGCTGGTGGCACGCCGCGTCACCGCCGAAGAGGCGTTGCGGACCGGGCTCGTCGACCGGGTCGTGCCATCGGCGTCCTTGCTGCGCGCGGCGGTCGAACTCGCAAACGAGTGCAAGTCAACGCAAGCGGGACGTAAATCCTGCCGTATAGTTGCTCCATGACGCAACGGCGGTTGGCGGAAGTGGCCGCGAAGGTCGGCGTGAGCGAGGCGACGGTCAGCCGGGTCCTCAACGGCAAGCCCGGCGTGTCCGAGGCGACCCGGTCGGCGGTGCTCACCGCGCTGGACGTGCTCGGGTACGAGCGGCCGACGCAGCTGCGCGGCGAACGTGCCCGGCTGGTCGGCCTGGTGCTGCCGGAGCTGCAGAACCCGATCTTCCCCGCGTTCGCGGACGTGGTCGGCAACGCGCTGGCGCAGCGCGGCTTCACGCCCGTGCTGTGCACCCGCACGGCCGGCGGCGTGACCGAGGCGGACTACCTGGAGCTGCTGTTCGAGCAGCACGTGTCCGGGGTGGTGTTCGCCGGCGGTCAGTACGCGCAGGCCGACGCGTCGCACGAGCACTACCGGCAGATGACGCGGCGCAAGCTGCCCGCGGTGCTGGTCAACGCGGCGATAGAGGACCTCGGCTTCCCACGCGTGTCGTGCGACGACGCGGTGGCGGTCGAGCAGGCGTTCGGGCACCTGGTGGCGTTGGGCCACGCGCGGATCGGCGCGGTGCTCGGGCCGTCCGACCACATGCCGTCGCGGCGCAAGCTCACCGCGCTGACGTCGTGCGCGGAGGCGGCGGGCGTGGAGCTGTTCGAGGAGCACGCGATGTTCTCGCTGGAAGGCGGGCAGGCGGCGGCCACCCGCCTGCTGCACCGGGGCGTCACGGCGATCATGTGCGCGTCCGACCCGTTGGCGCTGGGCGCGGTGCGCGCCGTGCGGCGGCACGGGCTGAAGGTGCCGCACGACGTGTCGGTCGTCGGGTACGACGACTCGCCGCTGATGACGTGCACCGAACCGCCGCTGACGACGGTCCGCCAGCCGATCGAGGCCATGGGCCGGGCCGCCGTCGAGATCCTGGCGAACCAGATCGCCGGCACCCCCGTCCCGGACGAGGAACTGCTCTTCGAACCCGAACTGGTGGTCCGCTCCTCCACCGCCCCCGCCCCCCGCTAACCCGAAACCCCTCCCACCGCGCGTGTCCTACCTCCGCGTCACCCGTGTCCTACGTTCGGAACACCCGAGTTGAACGCTCAGAACACCGGCCGGTCGTCCTGAGCGTTCAACTCGGGGTACTTTGACGTAGGACACGCGCGTTGTGGAGGTAGGACACGCGCGCTGGGG
>NZ_JBFAAX010000459.1:0-4666 GCF_040639995.1 Actinosynnema sp. NPDC023658
GACCCGCGCCCCGCCGCCGACCGCGCGCGCCTCCGAGACCCCTTCCAACGCGCTGATCAGCGTGAACGCCTCCCCCACCCGGTCCAGTTCGATCACCACGCCGCCGGGGCGGGTCGCGCCGAGCGCCACCTCCCGCGCGCCGGGCAGGTCGTTGCCGTGGTGGTCGGTCAGCACGACCGCCGCCCCCGACGACACGACCAGCTCACCGAGCACCGCGCTCGCGGCGGTGTCCAGGCCGGACCACGGCTCGTCCAGCACCAGCAGGTCGGTCGCGTGCAGCGCCTGGACCAGCGCGACCTTCTGCGCGTTGCCCTTGGACAGGGTGGCCATCGGCGCGGACGGGTCACCGACGAAGCCCAGCGCCTCGACCAGGTCCCACCGCACCGGCACGCCGCGCACGGCGGCGAGGTGGCCCAGGTAGTCGCGGGCGGACAGCTTCACCCCGGTCGGGAACCGCTCGGGGGCGTACCCGACGGACGCGCCGCGGCTCACCCGTCCGCTGGTCGGCGCGGTCACGCCAGCCGCGATGCGCAGGAGGGTCGACTTGCCGGTGCCGTTGCCGCCGCGCAGCACGACCACCTCACCCGGTTCCACGCTCAGCGAGACGTCGCGCAGCACCCACGGGCCGCGGCCGTAGCGCTTGCCGATTCGATCAAGACGCACCACGGGTGTGATGATGCCCGGATCAAGGTAGGACCGGGTTGAAGCGGAATACAGGACACGCGTACTGTTTGGGGTGAGAGGGCATCGCACCCGCGGGTGCGGGAGACTCGGCAGAAGTTCCCCAACCGACTTTGCGCGTCACCAGATGGAGTTTGAGGTGACTGCCAGTATATACAGCTTCGGCGCCCGCGGCACGCTCACCGTCGGCGACGCCTCGTACGAGGTGTACCGGCTGAGCGCGGTCGAAGGCGCCCAGCGCCTGCCGTACAGCTTGAAGATCCTGCTGGAGAACCTGCTGCGGACCGAGGACGGCGCGAACATCACCGCCGACCACGTGCGCGCGCTGGGCAGCTGGGACCCGTCGGCCGAGCCGGACACCGAGATCCAGTTCACCCCCGCCCGCGTGGTGATGCAGGACTTCACCGGCGTGCCGTGCGTGGTCGACCTGGCCACCATGCGCGAGGCGGTGACCCAGCTGGGCGGCGACCCGTCGAAGGTCAACCCGCTGGCGCCCGCCGAGCTGGTCATCGACCACTCGGTGATCGCGGACATCTTCGGCCGGCCGGACGCGTTCGAGCTGAACGTGGACCTGGAGTACCAGCGCAACAGGGAGCGCTACCAGTTCCTGCGGTGGGGCCAGACCGCGTTCGACGAGTTCAAGGTCGTCCCGCCGGGCACCGGCATCGTGCACCAGGTGAACATCGAGCACCTGGCCCGCGTGGTGATGGTCCGCAACGGCCAGGCGTACCCGGACACGCTGGTCGGCACCGACAGCCACACCACCATGGTGAACGGCATCGGCGTGCTCGGCTGGGGCGTCGGCGGCATCGAGGCCGAGGCGGCCATGCTCGGCCAGCCGGTGTCCATGCTGATCCCGCGCGTGGTCGGCTTCAAGCTGCACGGCGAGCTGCCCCCCGGCGCGACCGCGACCGACCTGGTGCTCACGATCACCGAGATGCTGCGCAAGCACGGCGTGGTCGGCAAGTTCGTCGAGTTCTACGGCTCGGGCGTCGGCGCGGTGCCGCTGGCCAACCGCGCCACCATCGGCAACATGAGCCCCGAGTTCGGCTCCACCTGCGCGATCTTCCCGATCGACGGCGAGACCATCGACTACCTGAAGCTGACCGGCCGTTCCGCCGAGCAGCTGGCGCTGGTCGAGGCCTACGCCAAGGAGCAGGGCCTGTGGCACGACCCGGCCACCGAGCCGGTGTACTCCGAGACGCTGGAGCTGGACCTGTCGACGATCGTGCCGTCGATCGCCGGCCCCAAGCGCCCGCAGGACCGCATCGAGCTGACCGCCGCGAAGGAGGCGTTCCGGCAGGCGCTGGGCTCCTACGTGGCGAACACCGAGCCGACGTCCGAGTCGAACGTGGACGAGGCCGTCGAGGAGACGTTCCCGGCCAGCGACCCGATCTCGCCCGCCAACGGCGACAACGGCGGCGCACCGCGCGTGGTCCACACCGCCGCCGAGGGCGCCGAGGGCCGTCCGTCCAACCCGGTGAAGGTGAGCCTCGACGGGGCGGAGTTCGAGCTGGACCACGGCGCGGTCGCGATCGCCGCGATCACGTCGTGCACGAACACGTCCAACCCGTCGGTGATGCTCGGCGCGGCGCTGCTGGCGAAGAAGGCCGTGGAGAAGGGCCTGGAGCGCAAGCCGTGGGTCAAGACCACCCTGGCGCCCGGCTCCAAGGTCGTCATGGACTACTACGAGCGCGCCGGGCTGCTGCCGTACCTGGAGAAGCTGGGCTTCCACCTGGTCGGCTACGGCTGCACCACGTGCATCGGCAACTCGGGCCCGTTGCAGGACGAGATCTCCGCGGCCATCAACCAGGGCGACCTGGCGGCGGTGTCGGTGCTGTCGGGCAACCGGAACTTCGAGGGCCGGATCAACCCGGACATCAAGATGAACTACCTCGCGTCCCCGCCGCTGGTGGTGGCGTACGCGCTGGCCGGTTCGATGGACAAGGACATCACCACCGAGCCGCTGGGCATGGACCAGAACGGCGAGCCGGTGTACCTGGCCGACATCTGGCCGTCGCCGCAGGAGATCTCCGAGGTCGTCGCGTCGTCGATCTCGCCGGAGGGCTTCACCAAGGGCTACGCCGACGTGTTCGCCGGTGACGAGCGCTGGCAGTCGCTGCCCACGCCGTCGGGCAAGACGTTCGAGTGGGACGCGCAGTCGACCTACGTCCGCAAGCCCCCGTACTTCGAGGGCATGCAGATGGACCCGACCCCGGTGACGGAGATCAGCGGTGCGCGCGTGCTCGCGCTGCTGGGCGACTCGGTCACCACCGACCACATCTCGCCGGCCGGTGCGATCAAGGCCGACTCGCCCGCGGGCAAGTACCTGACCGAGCACGGCGTCGAGCGCAAGGACTTCAACTCCTACGGTTCCCGCCGCGGCAACCACGAGGTGATGATCCGGGGCACGTTCGCCAACATCCGGCTGCGCAACCTGCTGCTCGCGGACGAGAACAGCGGACAGGGCGTGCAGGGCGGGTTCACCCGCAACTTCCTGGAGGACGGGGCGCCGCAGACCACCATCTACGACGCCTCGGTCGCCTACGCGGAGGCCGGCGTGCCGCTGGTCGTGCTGGCGGGCAAGGAGTACGGCTCGGGCTCGTCGCGCGACTGGGCCGCGAAGGGCACCTCGCTGCTGGGCGTGCGGGCGGTCATCGCGGAGTCGTTCGAGCGCATCCACCGGTCGAACCTGATCGGCATGGGCGTCCTGCCGCTGCAGTTCCCCGAGGGCAAGTCCACGGCGGAGTTCGGCCTGGACGGCACGGAGACCTTCGACTTCACCGGCATCACCGCGCTGAACGACGGCGACGTGCCGCGCACGGTGCACGTGGTGGCCACGAAGGCCGACGGCTCGACGGTGGAGTTCGACGCGGTGGTCCGCATCGACACCCCGGGTGAGGCCGACTACTACCGCAACGGCGGCATCATGCAGTACGTGCTGCGCAAGATGGTCCGCGGCTAGTCGTCAAGCCCGACAGGGGCCGTCCACCTCCGGGTGGGCGGCCCCTCGCCGTGTCACGGGTCCGGCAGGTCGAGTTCGGCGCCGACGGTCGTGAAGGCGTCGTAGGCGTCGCGGCCGAAGAGGACGAAGCGCACGGTGGTGATGGTGGGGACGTCGGTCGACGCCACGGTGGTGAGGGCGATCCGGGCGGCGGAGTCGACCGGCCAGCCGTAGACGCCGGTCGAGATCGCGGGGAACGCGACGGTCGACGCGCCGAGCTCGGCGGCGACGCGCAGCGAGTTGCGGTGGCAGTCCGCGAGCAGGGATTGCTGATCGGCGCCTTCAACGCGGACGCGGACACGCTCAACGGGTGGTAGGCGTACCGACCGGCGTGCAGCAGCTGGAGGGCGATCTTGCCGTCGTGCTCGTGCACCGCCTGGGTGATCACCCGGTGATCGCGCGCTTCTCGGTGGGTGGTGAGCTTGGACGAGAAGGGGTAGAGCCAGCCCGCCCGGTTGGGGGAGAAGCCGCCGGTGACGATGAGGCCGACGCCGCCGCGTGCCCGTTCCGCGAAGTAGGCGGCGAGCACGTCGAAGTCCTTGGCGCGGTCCTCGTTGCCGGTGTGCATCGAGCCCATGAGGACCCGGTTGCGCAGGGTCGTGAAGCCCAGGTCCAGGGGCTTGAGCAGGGTGGGGTAGCCGGTCATCGCCGGTGGTCCTCTCGCATCGCGGCCAGCACCTCATCGCACCACTCGACCAGCGCCCGCTCGGCCCGGATGCCGCCGCGCAGGACCAGGTACTGGTGCAGCCGCCGACCGGACAGGGCCGACGGGTCGGGGAAGTCCTTCTTCTCGATGGCCAGGTAGACGTCGAGGCGCTCGGAGTGCAGGTCCCGGTGCCGGGCGACCTCGTCGACCAGCGCCGCCGGGTCGCCGGACGACGCGCCGCGGACCTTGACCGACAGCTCGTGCCGGATGGTCTCCGGCTCGCCGGGCGCGGCCAGCCAGCGGGCGAGCTCCTCGCGGCCCGCCGGAGCGACGTC
>NZ_JBFAAX010000460.1:0-4645 GCF_040639995.1 Actinosynnema sp. NPDC023658
GCCGGGTCGTCCCGCCGGGTCGTTCGGCGGGCGGACGGGGAGGGGTTGGTGTTCGATGCCACCCATGTCCACCCCGAGCGCCGCCGCGTTACCGGACCCGCACGCGTCCCGAGCAGTGCTGATCGCCGCCCACTACCGGTCGCAGCGAGGAGTGCCCAAGATCGCGGCCGGGGCGCGGGAGTTGGCCGGACTGCTGCGCGACGAGCGGGTGTGGGGGCTGCCCGCCGGGAACTGCGCGCTGCTGGAGGACCCCGACACCGCCGACGAGGTCGTCGGGGCCATCGGGTCGGCTGCGAGGGGCGTGGGTCGCGGGGGTCGCCTGCTGGTCTACTTCGCCGGCCACGGCCACCGGGACGCCGAAGGCGGGCTCTGCCTGGGGGTGCGGCACACCGACCCCCGGGACCTGCCGTCGTCGGCGTTGCGCGTCGACTCGATCGGGTTACCGGTGGGGAACGACGACGTGGTCGTCCTCGACTGCTCCTACGCGGGAAGCGCGCGCCGGGTCGCGACCGCCGGGGCGATCCTCGGCGCGACCGGCGCGGACCGCCGGGTGGCGACCTTCCCCGACGGCTCACCCCACACCGCCTTCACCGACGCCCTGCTCGACGTGCTGCGCTCCGGTGTCGTCGGCGGGGGCGACCTCCTCGACGCCCGGATGATCCACGACGCCATCAGCGCGAACCTGGCGAAGCTCCCGGTGCCGCGACCGTTCCTGCACCTGGCGGGCGACCGCGGCCTCCGCCCGGTCGTGCGCAACGCCGCCGCCGGCGGATCGCGGGGGCCGCGCGCGGACTCGGCTCGATTATCGGACGGGTGGAGTCGGCCCGGCGCGCGCCGCGACCCGGCGGCCGGTGTCCGCGACCTCCTGCTCCGGTACGACGGTCGGGCGGTGGCCGAGCTGACGTGAGCGGGGGCGTTCAGCCGGCGGCGGTGAGGGTCGGGTCCGCCCAGACGCCCACGCGTTCCGGGCCGGGGCAGTCGCTCGGGTCCGCCGTCGGCGGCTCGACGCCGATCGTCAGGCGGCTCTTGCCGGCCAGGGGGACGTCCACCGCTTTCGGCGCGGTGCCGACGTTCTGGACCTCCGCCACCCGTTGGTCGTCGGTCAGGACGTAGAAGTCGAGCGGCTTCGTCTCGAGCGAATCGCCCGCGATCGCGACCTGGGCGGAGAAACGCTCGTATTTGCCGTCCAGCGCGAATGTGAGTTGTGCCGACGAACACCACGCGCCGTCGGCGGAAATGGCTTTGGTGTAGGTGGTCTTCCCCACCTTCGCCGCGGAGGCCGTCCACGGGCTTTCTACGTACATGTCGTCGATGGAGCTGCTGTCCACCGGCGCCAGGTCGGCCAGCCAGGTGGCACCCGGTCCGGCCGCGGCGGTGGTCGTCGTGGTGGAGGTCGACGTCGGCGCTCCTGCCTGCGTCGACGTCTCCCGCGGGGTGGCGACGGGTTCGGCGTCGAACGTGCTGCCGAGGAACATCCCCAGGCCCAGAACGGCCACACCGGCGATCGACAACCCGACCACCTTGCCGGTTCCGCGGCGCGCGCGGGCGTCGTCCAAGTCCTCATCCATGTCGCGACCCCTTCAGGTCCAAGACGTGAGCCGAACTCGCGGTATTGCCGGGGTATTCGTGCCGGACCGGCGCAGCAGGCTAACACCGGGGAGGGCGGTTTCGGGGTCGTTGTCCGTCGATCCGATTCGGTTCACGCGCTATCCGCAGAATTGCGGCGGTGAATCGGAATGGCCCGTTCACACTCCCCTTTCCCCGGTCACGCGCCGATCGGGGCGGCCCGGTGGTCGCCCGTCGCGGCACAACTGCGAAGAGTCGTGGCCGATCGACGTATCACGGCGCCGCGTGCGTGCTCCATACGGATATCGAGCACCGCGGGAGGGTCGAATGGGGCAGACGAGTGGCCGGGCGGTTCTGCAGGTCCACCCGACCAGGCTGTGCAACCTGCGCTGCCTGCACTGCTACTCCAGCTCGGGCCCCGACGTGGCCGAGTCGATCCCCGTCTCCGTGCTGTCGACCGTGGTCGCGGACGCCGCCGCGCTGGGCTACGACGTGCTGAACGTCTCCGGCGGCGAGCCGTTCCTGTACCCGGAGCTGCCCGCGCTGCTGCGCGCCGCCCGCGCGGCGGGGATGCGGACGACCCTCACGACCAACGCGGTGGCGTTGACCCAGCGCCGCATCGGCCTGGTACGGGGACTGGTCGACCTGGTCGCCGTGTCGCTGGACGGCGACCGCGCCACGCACGACCGGATCCGCGACCAGGAGGGGTGCTTCGAGAAGGCGCTGGCCGGCATCCGCAGGCTCACCGAAGCGGGGATCCCGGTCGGCGTGATCACCACGCTGACCCAGGGGAACGCCACTCAACTGGGTGAAGTCGCCCTGGCGGCGGCGCAATCCGGCGCGCTGCTGCTCCAGGTGCACCCGCTCGAACCGGAGGGCGCGGCGAACAGGCTGATGGCGGGCGAGCGCCCCGACGCCGTCGAGCTGGCCTACGCGGCGGTGGAGCTGGGCCGCATCGCCGAGGAGCACGGCCTCGCCGTCCAGCTCGACGCCGTGCCGCGCACGATGCTGGCGCGCAAGCCGGAAGCGTTCATGGCCGCGCCCGTGGACGGCGGGCAACCGCTGGGCCGGTGGCTGACCCCGCTGGTGATCGAGGCGAACGGCGCGGCGGTCCCGGTGTCCTACGGCTTCGACCGCCGCTACGGCCTGGGCAACGTGCAGGCCCGGCCGCTCGCGGAACTGGCGCGGCACTGGGACGCCGCACCCTTCCTCGCCCTCTGCCAGGCCACCTGGCTGCGCCTGGTCGAGGGCCGGACCGGCCCGCTCATCCCGTGGTACGGCCACCTGGTCCGCGCGTCCCGGACCCAGCGCCCCGCCACGGCCGGTCGCTGACCCGCTGTCCCGTCACCTGGCCAGGAGCTCCGCCGCGCCCAGGGTGTTGATCACCCGATCGGGGGTGACGCCGCACTCCTCGGCCCGCTCGCACCCGAACGACAGCCAGTCCAGCTGCCCCGGCGCGTGCGCGTCGCTGTCGATCGAGAACGAGCACCCCAGCTCGACCGCCAACCGCAGCAGCCGCCCCGGCGGGTCGCGCCGCTCCGGCCGGGAGTTGATCTCCACCGCCGTGCCGTGCTCGACGCACGCCGAGAACACCGCCTCCGCGTCGAACGTCGACTCCGGCCGCCCCTTGCCGACCACCAGCCGCCCGGTGCAGTGGCCGAGCACGTCGACGTGCGGGTTCGACACGGCGGCCACCATCCGCCGGGTCATCTCCGGGGCGGCCATCCGCAGCTTGGAGTGCACGCTGGCCACGACCACGTCCAGCCGCTCCAACAGCTCGGGCCGCTGGTCGAGCGCGCCGTCGTCGAGGATGTCCACCTCGATGCCGGTCAGGACCAGGAACGGCGCGAGTTCCTCGTTCAGCTCCGCCACCACGTCGAGCTGCCGCAGCAGCCGGTCGGCGGACAGCCCGTTGGCGACCGTGAGCCGGGGGGAGTGGTCGGTCAGCACCATCCACGAGTGGCCCAGGTCGCGCGCCGCCTCCGCCATCTCGCGGATCGGGCTGCCGCCGTCGGACCAGTCGGAGTGCGTGTGGCAGTCGCCCTTCAGCAACGCCCGCAGCGCCTGCCCGCCCACCACCGGCTCGCGGAACCGGCTCAGGTAGGTCGGCTCGCGCCCGGCGACGGCGTCCGCGACCACGCCCGCGGTGGCCTTGCCGATGCCGGGCAGGTCGGTCAGCGTGCCCGCCGCGACCCGTCGCTCCACCTCGCCGTCCGGCAGCGCCGCCACCACCTCGGCGGCCCTGCGGAACGCCCGGACGCGGTACGTGGGTTCACCGGCGCGCTCCAGCTGGAACGCCACCTGCCGCAATGCCCAGAGGGGATCCACGCCGTCCTGTCTACCCCGCACGGCCCCGGATCGCGCGTCAACCACCCGCCGCGGAACGCGCGTCGACCGCCCGGCCGGGCCCGGAACGCCCACCGCGCCCCGGCCGCACACCTCTCGACTTGGCGGCGTTCCGCGCGGAAGGCTTGCGGCTGCCGGTGCGCGGAACCGAGGATGTCCGCCATGTCCCCACGTGCGGTCGCGGTCGGGTCGCGGCGCAGGCCCAGCAAGGGCGACCTCACCTCGCAGGCGATCCTCGACACCGCCGAGCGGTTGCTGCAGACCCGTTCCCTGGACGACATCGCGGTCGACGAGCTCGCGTCGGGCGCGGGCATCTCGCGGTCGACCTTCTACTTCCACTTCGCGTCGCGGGAAGCCGTGCTGCACGCCCTGTCCGGCACGGTCCTCGACGCCCTCTACGAGTCGGCGTCGTCGTGGTTGCGGCGCGGCAGCGAGCCGCCGGAGGACTCCATCCGGCGGGCGCTGGGCGCGAGCCTCGCGGTGTGGCGCAAGCACGGCCCGGTGCTGCGCGCCGCCGTCCGGGCCCGCGACACCGACCCGTTGATGCGCGAGTTCTGGTCCGGTGTCGCGCGCCGCTTCGTCGACGCGACGGCGTCGCAGATCGCCATCGAGCGGGAGGCGGGCGTCGCGCCGCCGGGCCCGGACGCCAAGTCGCTGGCCGCGGTCCTGGTGTCGATGAACGAGCAGGCCTTCCTGACCCGCTCGCGGTCCCGCCGGTCGGCCGCGCGGGACC
>NZ_JBFAAX010000461.1:0-4642 GCF_040639995.1 Actinosynnema sp. NPDC023658
AGTCCGGCGAGCATGGCGTCGATCATCGGGCGGGTGACGTGGGAGTAGACGCCCATGACGCCGCGGAACTTGTGCCCGATCCTCTTGTGCTGCAGCACCTCGGGCACGCCGTCCTCGATCATCAAGGTCTGTGGGTGTGACGCAGGTTGTGGAAGTGCATGTGCGGTTTGATCGGCGCCCATCCCAGGGTCGAGTCGCCCCGCACGGCGGGTAGCCAGACCCGGCGGCGGAAGTTGGAGCGCCGGTGCTGTGAGGTGCCAGAACTCTGCGCCGCGGCGTTGAGCTGCGGCGATCGCACACCATGAGCCGTGAAGGCATGATCACCAGGATGGCGTTACGACTGCTGTACCTGATCTTCGTCTGGCTCGTCGGGTGGTTGGTTCTGCTCGGCCGGTCATCGACGGCCAAGGACGCGGAGTTGCTGGTACTGCGGCACGAGGTCGCCGTGCTGCGCCTGTGCCGCTCGAATAGTCATCGTCGCTGGTAGAAGCAAGGCTGCCACGGTGTTGGGACCTGTGGGGTGCCAGAACTCTGCATTAGGGCGCTGAGCTGGGGAAATCCTGAACCCTGGGATTCCAGGCATGATCGTCAGACGCGGCGCTACGACTGCTGTACCTGATCTTCGTTCGACTCGGTGAGTGGCTCGTGCTTCTCGGCCGGTCCTCCGCAGCCACGGACATCGGACTGCTGGTGCTGCGATACGAAGCCGCCATGCTGCGCCGGACCACCCCCGCCCGCGGCTGGAGCGGGCCGACGCGCGGTGCCCACCGCATTGTGCGCCGACTCCCCCGACGGCTGCGCGAACGAGCCGTCGGCGACCACGTTCCGGCCGGGCAACGCCGTGCTTGGGCCACGTACGCCCTCTACCTGCACGGATGAGGTCATCGGCAGGCATGATGGCGGCGGCACCGCCGCCATCCTCGACGTCATGCGCGGTGACGCCCTGTGACATCCAGGAACGCCCGGCGACAGCGCTGAACACCCCGTGAGGGCTATTGTGGCCAGGTGACCGCAGCAACAGCACCGGAACCACGGTACGGCCAGGGCGGCCGCCCGTTCGCCGACGCCAGCCCGGCCCGAGTGCGCGCCGCGCTCATCCCCGAGGAGCGCGACCAGTGCGATCCCGAGTGGCGCCAGGTCATGGCCGCCGCCACCGAGTCGTTGGACCTCACCGAGGTGTTCGCGACCCTGGAGTCCTGGCGGCGCATCGCCTGGATCACCGCCTCCCAGGGCGCAGAGGCCCACCGTGCGATGTACCGGCGCGCGGCCGAGAGCCTGACCGGTCGGGAGATCCCGGCCGACGAGCCGGTGACCGACACGAAGGCGCGGCTGGGCCTGGTCTGAAGCGTCACCGCCGTGTACGCCGTCACCCTCGACGAGGACTCCCGCCACCAGGTCGACGCCCTGCCCGCCGAGGCCCTGGCGCCGTTCGCCGAGCTGCGCGCCGTGCTGGAGGTCGCGCCGTGGAACGGCGAGCCCTACCACCGCGGCAAGCCCGAAGCCCCGATGCGCACGATGAGCTTCGCCGAAGGCCGGGGCCAACTCGTCTACCTGATCCTGGACGACCAGCGCCGCGTCGACGTGCTGCTGGTCCTGTGGGCCGGCTGATCGTCGACACTGTGATCGACACCCGGTGAAGCTCTGTGCCTTGTACCTGTGGAATTTCAGAACTCTGCACTGAGGCGCTGAGCTGCGGCGATCGCGCACCACGAGCGGTAGGAGCATGATCGTGAGGCGTGGCGCTACGACTGCTGTACCTGATCTTCATCCGGCTCGTCGGCTGGCTGGTTCTGCTCGGCCGATCGTCGGCGGCCAAGGACGTGGAGCTGCTGGTGCTGCGACACGAAGTCGCCATGCTGCGTCGGGTCAGTCCCCGCCCGCGGTTGGACTGGGCCGATCGCGCTGTGCTCGCCGCGTTGGTCCGACGCCTACCCGACTGGTTACGGCAACACCGGTTGGTGACACCGGGCACCGTCCTGCGGTAGCACCGGCGTCTGGTCGCGAGGAAGTGGACCTACCCAAACCGCACCGGCCGACCTCCGATCGACGACACCATCGTGGTGATGATCGAACGGATGGCACAGGAGAACACCGGGTGGGGCTACCGCCGGATCCAGGGCGAGCTGCTCAAACTCGGCCACCGGGTGGCCGCGTCAACGGTTCGCCGCGTGCTCAAGCGCCTACGCATCCCGCCCGCGCCCCGGCGCGACACCGACATGTCATGGCGCAGATTCCTGCGCGCCCAGGCAGCCAGCCTGTTGGCCTGCGACTTTCTTCCACGTCGACTGCGCAGTCACCCTCAAGCGCGTCTACGTGTTCTTCGTAATGGAGCTCGCCACGCGTTACGTGCACGTCCTCGGCACCACCACGAACCCGGACGGCCCTTGGACCACGCAACAAGCCCGCAACCTACTCATGGACCTCGGCAACCGGGCCGACGACTTCCGGTTCCTGATCCGCGACCGGGCCGGACAGTTCACCGCCTCGTTCGACGCAGCCCTCTCTGGCGCCGGCATCCAGGTCATGAAGATCCCACCGCGCTGCCCGCAAGCCAACGCTTACGCCGAACGGTTTGTCGGCACCGTCAGACGCGAAGCCACCGACCGACTGCTCATCATCAACGAACACCACCTGCGAGCGGTACTCGACCGCTACGTCTCCCACTACAACCACCGCCGACCACACCAAGCCCTACAACTCATACCACCGCGACGAGACCTGCCGATCGCAGAGTCGGCCTGTACCTCGATATGCCGCCGACCAGTCCTCGGCGGCCTGATCAACGAGTACGAACATGCAGCCGCCTAACCGCAGGTCAGACCATATGACCGACTTCTGGCACCCCACAGGCCTGGAGGTGCTCTCAGCCGTCGCTTCGACCGACGAAATCGGTCAAGTGATGCGAATAGACATCCATCTCGACAGTCGGGTGATCACGGCCCGATCTTTCGGTGGGGAGATCGTCATAGCTACGAATCCATCGTAGCTTGACCTTGTCAGAGATTTTGAAGTAGACGGACGTGTCGCGGAAGATAGCCGATAGGTATCGAGCCGAAAGTGCTCGGTTGCCTGCACGATGGCGTAACGGACGCGGAAGCCTGGAAGTAGCCGCAGACGATGTGGTGGCGCTGGCGGCAGCGCAGAAACTGTCGGATATTACGACGAGGCGGTCGACGTCGTGAGCGTGGGAGGAATTCACGTTGCGCTTGAGATCGGCATTGAGCAGCTCGTCCGGGTTGAGGTCGGGCCTGTAGCCTGCGGGGTATCAGAACTCGGCACTGGCATGCCGAGCTGCGACAATCCCGCACGCTGGACCAGCAGGGCACGATCGTCAGGTGTGGCGCTACGACTGCTGTGCCTCATCTTCGCCCGGCTCGGTGACTGGCTGGTCCTGCTCGGCCGGTCCCCGGGCCAAGGACGTAGAAGTGCCGGCACTACGGCACGAGGTCGCCGTGCTACGCCGGATCAACCCTGTGCCGCTCGGAATACCATCGCTGCTGGTAGAGCGGGGTGTCGCCCCGTTGGGGCCATGTCCGGGTGATCGTGTCCCTGCTGTACAAGGTGACCCGGAAGTTGTTGTCCGTCCCGGCGGTGCTGCTGCGCGGCGAGGCGGCGAATCGTATGGTCCCATCCAACGTCGAGGCACTGATTGCCGACCTATTCGGTTGACGGTATTTGGGGCCTGGGTTCTTCGTTCACCGCCAGAAGCCGCTGGGTAACACTTTCCGGGTCAGGTCGCAAGTCCAGCACCCGCATCGCGGTGACAGACTTGAGTCGGTCCCGCAAAACAGGATTTTCGACTTCGTCGATCAAGCGTAGGGTCTGCTCCAGCCTGCGGTCGTCCTGAAATTCCCGCTCCATCTTCTCAGCCTGTTCGGTGAGATGCTTTCGCGCCCTGCCCGCATGTACGGCAAACGCTCCACCGCACGAGCCAATAATCACCCCGCTCAGAGCAGTGAGCAACGTAACGTTGCCGCGCCCGACGACGTCGAATCTCGTGAGCGCCAGGATGCCACCCGCAATCACAACGGTCGCGCCGATGGTCATGAATATAACGCTCAGTCGAAACGTCGTACCGGCCTGCTTGAGCGCCTGTCTGTAGAAGTCGAACAAGAATGCTTGTCGACTCTTCGACAAACCGTCCTGGTCCGCACGCTCATCGGGTCGGTCGAGGTCGAGTGACACACTTTGGTCGCGCCCCGCCTGATGAATGAAGGTGCCGCCAGCGTATACGTTGATCGTATTCCGCTCGGCATGGGCAACCGAATCCTCACCGGGCAGCGGGTCCTGATCATCTTTCATGGCACTCCGGTCCGTGAAGGTAGGTGGTGCTGTCCCGGCCCACGGGGCAACCCACCGGCGAGCGCTTCCGGCCGCCACGGCGGCCGTAGGTCCAAGATGCCACAGTCGGCCAGGCCCGAGGTCCGCCCGAGCCGGGAGTGTCGGCGACTAGATGTTGCGGGTCATGACGTTAGTGACGGTGGGGCGGGCCTGAACGTGCGGACGGGTCTTTCGGCGGCAGGATGAGAAGTGCGACCAACTCGTCCGCCGAGCAGAAAGACCCGTCCGTGCTCCTGTGCCGCTCGAAAAGTCATCGCCGCTGGTAGAGCGGGGTGTCGCCGCGTTGGGACCATGTCCGGGT